>JALYPE010000124.1 GCA_030856525.1 Pseudomonadota bacterium
GTGTGTAGCCGACGAAGACGGGCCTCATGAGCCGGGATTTTGTCGGCAAGGGTGGCCATGACATTGCCTTCGCGCTTCACCGCCTGCAGCAGGAAATGGCTGAGCTTGGAGCCATCTAAAGCTGTGAGCCGATCAGCCGCGGCTCTGCTTTCTGGTGTCACGTTCGGTCGCACGAAATGCAGCTTCACAATCCGCGTCATGATGGCTTCGGAGGCGATAACAGGCGCGTTCTGGCTGATGGCGATCGTGCCTCGGAACGGTGGCTCGTAGGTTTCGTTGCCGGCGGTTTTAACGCCTTTTGTCGCCAACGTGCCGCCGCCGAAATAGTCTTTCAGCTCGTCCCATTCGAAGTTTTTCGCGTGGGATTTGTCGTCGCCGCTCCGATCGGACTCAAGCAGCACAACCGGCATTCCGGACACCTGACCCATCAATCGGCTGCGGCCTGCTTTGGTGGACTTCGACGGGTCAAACCCTTCGTATCCAGAGCGGCCGAGCAGCTTCCAAAGTAGGTTGAGCAGGGTGGTTTTACCGGCCCCAGCCTCGCCGGTGGCTTCCAGGAAGGGAAAGGACTGGTAGCGAGCGCGGATCTGCTCGGCGAACAGTGAGCCAAACCAGAAGGTCAGCGCGACAACGCCCTGGGCACCAAAGCAAGTCCAGAGCAGTTTCGCCCATTCGTCGCTGTATTCCTTCGCGTCGCGCTGGATGCGTACTGGCACCGCGCGTTGCAGGGTTTTCAGCCGCAGCTTGCCGAATTCAAAAAACTCCTCATCGTTAACGTCGACCACCTGGCCATCTTTAATAGCCACATCGCCGTACACGTAGCAGCCGTATTCCTTGCTGTACCCGACGAAGTCGATCGTCTGAACGGTTTTGATCGCGAACAGCTGGTCCTTCATGATCTTGTCGAGCTGCTGGCCGCTGCCGGTGAACACTGCGCCGGCGGCCATCCCGAGCAAGCGCTTCTTGAATTCGCTCGCGGCTGCGACCTGGCCACCGGTGAAGGTGTTTTTTACCGAACCGCCGTCATGCGGAAAGTCGACGCGAAAGAAGTACCAGGACTCGTCCGTGATCTCGTTACGCTGGAAGTACAGCGCCTGGGGGTAGCAGTTGGCGATCTCGACGACACAGCCGGACATGCGCAGCGCTTTTTCACGCATAGCTTTGTTGTTTAGCTGCTGCTCCTCGTGGTTTTCGCTTGTTTCCAGCGCCTGCATGGCGTTGTTGAATTTGCTGATATCCAGTTTCCACCAGTACAGGCGGGACTCGAACCCGAAGTGAAATTCCTCGCGTTCGCGCCAGTCGTAAATCAGCAGGGCTTTTTCAGACGCGCTCTCGGCGATAAGCAGGGAACCATGGTGGCGCGCCTCGTTCAGGTCCGCTTCGGTGCGTCGCCGGCGATCAGCTTCATCACTGACAAAGGCCCAGCGCTGATGAAGGTCGTTCCAGTCCACTTTTCGTGAATCGCGCTGCGGAATCTGCGCGGCAGTGCATTCGAAGCCCATCGCGCGGGCCATGGCGACCCATTTACGGGTGTACCGGTGCGCGCCAGGCTCGTTGTCCAGTGCCCACACCAGTCTCGGCAAATTGCCTGCTCGAGCAGCGGCAAGCGCTTTCAGCGAAGCTTCGGGAAAGGCGTTTGACGACATCGCTGCAACAGCGTCGACCTCGTTGTGCTGCAGGGCGATCGCGTCAAAGATCCCCTCAACGATCCAAAGCTCCGAGGTCTGTGACAGGTCAACGTAGGGAGAACACCACCAGTAGCCTTTGTACGACTCACCCGGCTTGAAGCGTGCCTTCTTTTTCCCAAAACGCTGGGGCTGATCGATCAGGCGCTCCCAATACCCGCCGTGCTCGAGCGGAAACCGGACAGTGGCCGAACCGATATCCAGAACGCGATCGAAATAGTTTTCCTGTGTAAACAGGCCCGCTACCAGGTCGATTTTGAATCCGCGAGCGAATTCCATATAGGCACGGGCGCTGGCGGTAGGTTGATCATCTGTCGCTGGCGCACGTTTGCTCCAGTCGTCAAACAGGTCCGAATAAAGCTCTTTGACGTGCCACTGCTGACCGCACTTGCTCTCGCGTCCTTGGCTGCGAAGCCGATCAGGCTACCGATGTAGGTATAGCGGCCTTGTTTGACCGTCAGGGCGTTCGCTACAAGCCGCTCGATGCGGTTCTGTAGCGTCACCCGGTTCTTGCCAGTGTCGGTCTTGCCCATAAGCTTCAGCAGGGCATAGGACGTGAGGCGACACTGGCTGCCCAGCTCCTGAAGGCGCACGGCGTGCAGCACGCTTTCCCACACGTCGAGGTCGCCTTGATCGAGCCGTTCGCCCTTGTAGCGGATGGTCACGCCGTCGATGGCGGCGAGATCCTCGCCGTTGATGTACCGCCGCCGACCTTTGGCTATCGCGCCGAACAGGGCCGACCGTAGGAAGCCGTTCGGCACGGCCCGGACAGGTTCCGGCCACAAGGGCAACTGCACCACGTTTGCAGGCAATGGCACACCCGGCAACGGCTCGCGCTCGGCGCGCTGCTTCGCCTTCGCTTGCATTTCGGGGATTCTGGCCAGCAGGTCGTTGAGCTTTTTCATGCCGACTTCTCCAGGTCGCGTCGCTCTTGGCTGGTCAATTCGTCCAGCGTCTTGCGCCGGGGCGCGTTATCCTTCTGGTCAGCCATTTTTGAAGTCTCTTTCTTCGATTGTGGTTAGGCGTTGCAGGGTGTTTCTGCAC
>JALYPE010000274.1 GCA_030856525.1 Pseudomonadota bacterium
ATGGGGTGAGTGTCTGATTATGGGTGGGACTCGAGAAACTGGATCAATCGCGGGATCGTGCCCTCGATGTGTTCGCAGACCACGGCGGCCGCCTTGTCCGGGTCGCCGGAACGCATCGCGGCGATGATCGAGGCATGTTCGTCGCGGGCACTGCGCGGTTTGTCCGCGTGCTGCAGCCACAGGCGCATGTGCGGCTCAATCACCGAGTACAACGCGCAGATTTGCCGCATCAGTCGCGGCCGTTCGCTGAGGCTGCACAGGTATTCGTGGAAGGCACGGTGACGGCTGACCCACTCGGCGCCGTCTTCGCGGTAGTCGTCCATCTCGTCGAGCAGGCGCTCAAGATGGCAGATGTGGCGCTCGCTGATTCTGCTCACGGCCACCCGGACCGCCAGGCCTTCGAGCGCGCTGCGCATCTCGAACACTTCGCGCATTTCATCGATGTTCAAGCCGCGCACGATCGCGCCGCGGTTGGGCCGCAAAGTCACCAGACCGTCCGCATCCAGACGCCGGAAGGCTTCGCGCACCGGCATGCGGCTCATGCCGATCTCGCCGGCGATGTCCTCGGCAATCAGCCGTTCGCCGGTGCGGTAGCGCCCTTTGCAGATGGCTTCAAGCAGGAAGTTATAGGCCTCCTCCTCGGCGGTAACCGGCTGACGTTCTGTGTAAACGGGGGCGAACTTCATGGGTGTCACCTATTTGTATTTTTGTATCCAATTATCCATAAAGCCAAAAAAAGCACGTTGCGTGCCAGAGCCAGCACCTACGATTCAGGTGTCTGATTTGGTTGGTTTAATGGGCGAGACGAAACAAGGACGGGCACTGACAGCGCAGCGTGAAGGGGGGAATAAATGCCCCACCATGTTGCGCACCGACACATGGCAGTGCCGTGAGGTAACACTGGAAAGTTACCGGCGCCGCTTCAGCGTTTCACTCGGCAGTTCGTTGAACAGCGCGCGGTAGCTGCTGGAAAACCGGCCCAGATGCCAGAACGACCACTGCATCGCCACTTCGGCCACCGTGGTTTCCATGGGCGAGCGTTTCAGCAGTTCGCGGTGCGCACTGTTCAGGCGACGCAGGCGCAGCCAGTGCGTGGGCGTCATCCCGGTGTAGGCTTTGAACGCATGCTGCAATTGGCGCAGCGAAACGCCGGCGACGTGTGCCAGCTCGACCAGGTTGAGGGTGTCTTCCGGTGAATCCGCCGCCCATTCGCCGATGCGTTTCATCACCGCGCGCTCTTCACTTCGACGTTGTAAACCACCGCGATCAAGACACACGCAAGCATTGTCGAGAATGTACAAACAGTCTTCGAGTAATTGCTGGGTCAGTGCTTCCCTGCTCGGCGGATCGAACGTTTGCGTCAAACGCGTCAGCGTCCCGCTGAGCCAGCGACTGAACAGCGCGTTCTGCCCCGAATTCAGCGGCGCCATGAACAGCCCTTCCAGACGATCAACATTCAAACCGTGGTGCTGGACAAACTGCGGGCCGAACACCACGGCGATTTCCTGATAGTTCTCCGGGGTAATCCAGATGTTGCGGCTTTCTTCATTCAGCACGTACAGGGCGTTGTCGCTGCGATCGAAACAGAACGCCAGGGAACCCTCGGGGGCGCTGAAATTCTGCTCGACCCGGGTGTTCATGTGCTCCTCGTAAATCTCCACTCCTTGCAGGTCGAGATAACGCACGCGCCCGGCGAAATGCCCAGGCGACATCTGCTGGTAATGCTGGACCCAGCCGGGTGTGGCACGGATTTGTTCGGCGACATCGGCGGTATCAAACGCTTGGACCTGGAGCGGATTGAACGTTGTCATGGGTGACCTTACGCACTCGTTTGGTGCGTTTTGGTGCTGCTGAAAGTGGATAGATGGAACCTCAAGGCTCGCCCAAGATAGTCGTCAACGCGTCCCAGGGGAAGTGTGTGGCGGATGAAACCACCCTCCCCGGCGTTAATAAAACCAATAACGAGGTCTTTATGAATGTCCCTTTCGATCAGCTGTCCACTTGGCTGAAAGATCACAAGATTACCGAAGTCGAGTGCGTCGTCAGCGACCTGACCGGCATTGCACGCGGCAAGATTGCACCCACCAACAAGTTCCTGCATGAGCGAGGCATGCGCCTGCCGGAAAGTGTGCTTCTGCAAACGGTAACCGGGGACTTCGTCGACGACGACATCTATTACGACCTGCTCGACCCGGCCGACATCGACATGATCTGCAAACCGGTGTCGGATGCGGTCTACGTGATTCCATGGGCGATCGAGCCGACCGCTATCGTCATCCACGACACCTTCGACAAATTCGGCAACCCGATCGAATTGTCCCCACGCAACGTGCTGAAGAAAGTGCTGCAACTGTACACCGACAAAGGCTGGAGGCCGATCGTCGCGCCGGAAATGGAGTTTTACCTGACCCAGCGTTGCGAAGACCCGGACTTGCCGCTGAAAGCGCCACTGGGTCGTTCCGGTCGCGCGGAAAGTGGCCGGCAGTCTTTTTCCATCGATGCCGCCAACGAATTCGATCCGCTGTTCGAAGACGTCTACGACTGGTGCGAACTGCAAGGCCTGGACCTCGATACGCTGATCCACGAAGACGGCCCGGCGCAGATGGAGATCAACTTCCGCCACGGCGACGCGCTGGACCTGGCGGACCAGATCACCGTGTTCAAACGCACCCTGCGCGAGGCGGCACTCAAGCACAACGTGGCGGCGACGTTCATGGCCAAGCCAATTGGCGACGAGCCGGGCAGCGCCATGCACATTCACCAGAGCGTGGTCGACATCGCGACGGGCCAGCCTATTTTCGCCAATGCCGACGGCAGCATGAGCGAATTGTTTCTGCAGCACATTGGCGGCTTGCAGAAATACATCCCGAAAGTGCTGCCGATGTTCGCGCCCAACGTCAACTCGTTCCGCCGCTTCCTGCCGGACACCTCGGCACCGGTGAACGTCGAGTGGGGCGAAGAGAACCGTACCGTGGGCCTGCGAGTGCCAACATCCACTCCGGATTCGATGCGTGTGGAAAACCGCTTGCCCGGCGCCGATGCCAACCCTTACCTGGCGATTGCCGCGAGTTTGTTGTGCGGTTATCTGGGGATGGTCGAGCGTGTGGAGCCGAGTGCTGCGGTGCAGGGTCGGGCTTATGAACGGCGCAACTTGCGCTTGCCTATCACCATCGAAGATGCGCTGACGCAGATGGAAGAATGCGACATCGTCAGCCGTTACCTGGGCGACAAGTTTGTTCGCGGGTATGTCGCGGTAAAGCGTGCAGAGCATGAGAATTTCAAACGCGTGATCAGCTCGTGGGAACGTGAGTTTTTGATGATGAGCGTTTAAAAATTGCTCTCACATAAGAACACGATCCCCCTGTAGGAGCCGGCTTGCCGGCGATGGCGGTGTGTCATCTACCTTGAAGATTCTGACACTGCGCCATCGCCAGCAAGCCGACTCCTAAAGAGGACCGCAAGGCTCCAGAAGTCCTACAACTATAAGAGGTGTCGTCATGCGTCTATTGAAAACCCTGGCTCCGCTCGCCCTGGCCATGTTCGTCAGCGCAAGCGCGCAAGCCGAGCAAAGCGTCAGCGTCTACAACTGGACTGATTACATCGGCGAAACAACCCTCGCCGACTTTCAGAGCAAAACCGGCATCAAGGTGATCTACGACGTCTTCGATTCCAACGAAACCCTGGAAGGCAAACTGCTCGCCGGTCGCACCGGTTATGACGTGGTGGTGCCGTCCAACCACTTCCTCGCGCGTCAGGTGAAGGCCGGCGCTTTTCTCAAACTGAACCGCGAGCAATTACCCAACTTCAAAAACCTCGACCCGAAGCTGCTCGCATTGCTGGAGCGCAACGACCCGGGCAACGCGCATTCGGTGCCTTACCTGTGGGGCACCAACGGCATCGGCTACAACGTCGACAAGGTCAAGCAAGTGCTGGGCATCGATCACATCGATTCCTGGGCGGTGTTCTTCGAACCGGAGAATCTGAAAAAACTCAGCCAGTGTGGCGTGTCGATGATGGACTCGGCGGATGAAGTATTCCCGGCGGTGCTCAACTACATGGGCCTGGACCCGCGCAGTGAAAACCCTGAGGACTACAAAAAGGCCGAAGCCAAGCTGCTGAGCATTCGTCCGTACATCACCTATTTCCATTCCTCCAAATACGTTTCGGACCTGGCCAACGGCGATATTTGCGTAGCGTTCGGTTATTCGGGCGACGTGTTCCAGGCGGCGAATCGCGCCAAGGAAGCCAAGAATGGCGTGAACATCGCCTATACCATTCCCAAGGAAGGCAGCAACCTGTGGTTCGACTTGTTGGCGATTCCGGCTGACGCGAGCAACCCGAAAGAAGCCCATGCGTTCATCAACTACCTGCTTGACCCGAAAGTGATCGCTCAGGTCAGCGCTTCGGTGGGTTACGCCAACCCGAACCCGGCTTCCCAGGCCTTCATGGACGCCGAACTGGTCAACAATCCTGAGGTGTATCCGCCGCAGGCTGTCCTCGACAAGCTGTACATTTCGAGCACCCCGCCCCAGGCAATCATGCGGCTGATGACCCGCTCCTGGAGCAAAGTGAAGTCCAATAAATGAACAACGAACATGCTCATTCCTATTACGCGGCGACTGCCAATAGCCAGACGCCCTATCCGTCCCTGGCCGAGGACAAAGTTGCCGATGTCTGCGTGATCGGCGGCGGTTTCACCGGGGTCAACACGGCGATTGAGCTGGCGCAACGCGGGCTTTCGGTGATTTTGCTGGAGGGACGCAGAATCGGCTGGGGCGCCAGCGGGCGCAACGGCGGCCAGTTGATTCGCGGCGTTGGCCATGACGTCAGCGGCTTTGCCAAACATGTTGGTGCAGAAGGCGTGCGCTACCTCGAACGTGCGGGTACTGAGTCGGTCGAGTTGGTGGGCCAGCGCATTCGTGAGCACGCCATTGACTGCGACCTGCGCTGGGGTTTCTGCGAACTGGCCAACACCAAAGCGCAGTTCGAGTCGTTCAAGGCTGAGCAGCAGAGCCTGGTTGAATCGGGTTATGCCCATGAAACCCGCCTCGTCGAGCCAGAACAGATCCGCCAACAGGTGGTGAACTCGGGGGTGTATGCC
>JALYPE010000284.1 GCA_030856525.1 Pseudomonadota bacterium
GGTTTGCAGGTTGATCATGAACGGACCGCGCGCCTGCATCGGAGTGAAGCCCGAATACACGCCGTAAGCCAGGCCACGTTTCTCGCGCACTTCACTCATCAAACGCGTACCGAAACCACCGCCGCCAAGAATTTGATTGCCCATGGACAGCGCTGCGTAATCCGGATCATCGCGATCGATGCCCAGTTGCGCGAGCATCAGGTTGGTCTGCTTGGACGGGAACTCGATGTGGCCGATGCTGGCCGCTGGTTCGGTCGG
Organism: Pseudomonadota bacterium; assembly: GCA_030856525.1. Classification (GTDB taxonomy): domain Bacteria; phylum Pseudomonadota; class Gammaproteobacteria; order Pseudomonadales; family Pseudomonadaceae; genus Aquipseudomonas. The sequence continues at coordinate 259 of JALYPE010000284.1, forward strand.
TTGCGCCAGTTTCGGCAATGCCGGCCCTTTAGGCAGTGCTGAGGACACTTGAGCGGCAATCGCCTCGGCTTCGCTGCGCGACAAATCGCCCACCAGCGCAATCACCACGTTGCCGGCGGCATAGGCCTTCGCATGAAAGGCCTGCAGCTGCGCCAACGTGATCGGTGGAATGCTTTTGGCCGTGCCATCGCTGGAATGGGCGTAAGGGTGATCGCCGTACAAGCGGTTCATCAGTTCGATGCTGGCCAGTTTGCCGGGGTTCTGTTTCTGGTACTCGAAGCCCGCCAGCATCTGATTCTTGATGCGTGCGAAAGAGTCGGCGGGGAAGGTCGGTTTGCCCACCACTTCAGAGAACAGTTTCAGTGCAGGTTCGCGTTTGTCCGCTGCGCTCAGGCTGCGCAACGAGGCCAGCGCCATGTCTTTGAACGCGCCGTTGCCAAAGTCCGCGCCGAGGCCTTCAAATCCTTGGGCGATGGCACCGACGTCTTTGCCGGCGACACCTTCATTTAGCATGGCGTTGGTCAGTACGGCGAGGCCGGGGGCATCGCCGTCCTGGCTGCTGCCGGCGGAGAAGATCAGGCGCATGTCGAACATTGGCAGTTCGCGCGCTTCGACGAACATCACCTTGGCGCCTTCGGCGGTGTTCCAGGTCTGCACGTCCAGCGAGCGATGGCTGGGCGCCTTGCCATTGAGTTCGGCAAGCGATTGCAGTTTCTGGCTGGCCTTGGCCTTGTCCAGCGCTTCGCTGGCATTGGAGTCATCGGTCTTCGAAAAATAGAAAACGGCAGAGCCGATCAGTGCGACGACAATCAGGCCGATCAGCGCCAGGCGCGGTGTTTTACGCTCACTCATGAGTCGTCTCCTGTGGCAGTACATGGGCGACGCTGAGACGTTCGCGGGTGAAATACAGCTTGGCGGCTTTCTGGATGTCTTCCGGGGTCACGCTTTCCAGGTCGGCGAGTTCGCTGTCCATCAGTTTCCACGACAGGCCGACGGTTTCCAGTTGGCCGATAGCAGTGGCCTGGCTGGTAATCGAGTCGCGCTCGTAGACCAGGCCGGCGATGACTTGCGCACGCACGCGCTCCAGTTCTTCGGCGGACGGCGCGGTTGTTTTCAGCTGATCGAGCAGCTTCCACAGGCCGGCTTCAGTTTGCGCCATGGTGACGTTTTTCTGGGTGTTCGGCGTGGCCGACAGGGTGAAAAGGCTGTCGCCGCGGGTGTAGGCGTCGTAATCCGACGAGCCGCCGGAGACCAGCTCCTCACCGCGCTCAAGTTGCGTCGGGATACGCCCGCTGTAGCCGCCGTCGAGCAGCGCGGAGATCAGGCGCAAAGCGTTTACCGAGCGCTTGTCCTCAGCGGTTGCGATGCTCGGCACGTTGAAGCCCAGCATCAGGCTCGGCAGTTGAGTTTGTACGTGCAGAGTAATCTTTCGTTCGCCGGGTTCGGCCAGCTCAAGCGGGATTTTCGCCGCAGGGATGTCACGCTTGGCGATCGGGCCGAAATAGCGCTGGGCGAGGGTTTTGACTTCGTCCGGGGTGACGTCACCGACCACTACCAGAGTAGCGTTGTTCGGCGCGTACCAGGATTGATACCAGTGACGCAGCTCCTCGACTTTCATGCGGTCCAGATCTGCCATCCAGCCGATGGTCGGCGTGTGGTAGCCGCTGGCCGGGTAGGCCATGGCCTTGAAGCGTTCGTAGGCCTTGGACATCGGTTTGTCGTCGGTGCGCAGACGACGCTCTTCCTTGATAACTTCGATCTCGCGAGCGAATTCGTCCGGCGGCAAGCGCAGGCTGGCCATGCGATCTGCTTCCAGTTCGAACGCTACACCCAGACGATCGCGGGCCAGCACTTGGTAATACGCGGTGAAATCGTCGCTGGTGAAGGCGTTTTCTTCAGCGCCGAGGTCGCGCAGGATCAGTGACGCTTCACCCGCCCCGACTTTCTCGCTGCCTTTGAACATCATGTGTTCCAGCGCGTGGGACAAACCGGTCTGCCCCGGCGTCTCGTAACTGGAGCCGACCTTGTACCAGACCTGGGAAACGACCACCGGCGCACGATGATCTTCGCGCACGACGACCTTCAGGCCGTTGTCGAGGGTGAATTCGTGGGTGGGTTGCGGGTCGGCAGCGAAAACTGAAAATGGCAGACAAACTGTGCTGAGTAGCAGGCCTGCAGCGCGGCGGACAAAAGCATTCATTCGTTTTTAAACCTTTGGGGCTGCCCGCTAGGTCTTAGCGTCGGCGGGCGAGAGGGTGCTAGGATACTGATCCGTTTTGCTGGCGGCCACGCCTATCAGGCCTATGGGTTTGATCAGGTTGAATGGGTTTGCGGGAGAAGGCAGATAATTGACAACTTATCTCTGCTTTTTCGCCGATTTTGCCGCTTCAGTCCTTCGTGAAATCGTTTTTGTAAGGTGCCGTTAGCACCTCGTCATGAGGGTGCGCGTGAACAAGCTGACTCAATCGCAGTCTGTTCTGCACTAATATTTAACTGCCGAGGCGCCCATGGCGCGTCGCCACCGTGAGATAGCCGTCCTCCATGTTTGGTTCCAACGACGACAAGAAAGCACCAGCTGCGGCTGGCGAGAAAAAAAGCCTGTTCGGATGGCTGCGCAAAAAACCGCAGGAACCCGTCGTCGAACAGCCACAGCTACTTCCCGAGCCAACGCCCGCGCCGGTTATAGATGAAGCGCCAGCGCCGATTGTCTTGCCGATCGCCGAGCCGGTGCTGCAGCCCGCGGCAGAACCCGAGCCTGAAATCGTCACCGAACAGCCGTTGACGCCTGCTGGCGAGCCATGGCTGACATTGCCGGTGGCGGAAGAGCCGGTGGCGCTGGTTGAAGATGAACAAGCTGCGCATGTCGCACCGCCGATCCCGGCGCCGGCTGCGTTTTCTCCCGAGCCTGTTCAAACGCCCGTGATTAAGCCGGTGGTTGAGGTCGAGCCAGCGCCTGTAGTCGCAGAACCCGAGTTGCCTGCTGTCATAGCTCCGGTTGCTCCGGTTGCTCCGGTTGAGCCCGTGGTCGCAGCCCCAGCGCCTGTTATGGCACCCGCAGTCGCCGAGCCGGTTGCACCGCTCGACAGCCCCGTCGAGCCGCCACGCACTGAAGAAACCAAAGCCGGTTTTTTTGCCCGCCTCAAGCAAGGCCTGTCCAAGACCAGCGCCAGCATTGGTGAAGGCATGGCGAGCCTGTTTCTCGGCAAAAAGATCATCGATGACGAGCTGCTCGAAGATATCGAAACCCGTCTGCTGACGGCTGACGTGGGTGTTGAAGCGACCTCGGTGATCATTCAGCGTCTGACGCAAAAAGTCGCGCGCAAGGAACTGGCCGACGCCGCTGCGCTGTACAAATCCTTGCAGGCTGAGCTTGCGGCGATGCTCAAACCCGTCGAGCAGCCGCTGAAAATCGCTTCGCAGAACAAGCCGTTCGTGATTCTGGTTGTTGGCGTCAACGGCGCCGGCAAGACCACCACTATCGGCAAACTGGCCAAGAAACTGCAGCTCGAAGGCAAGAAAGTCATGCTTGCGGCTGGCGATACTTTTCGCGCTGCTGCGGTGGAGCAGTTGCAGGTCTGGGGTGAGCGCAACAAGATCCCGGTCATCGCCCAGCACACCGGCGCCGATTCCGCCTCGGTGATCTTCGACGCCGTGCAAGCCGCCAAAGCGCGTGGCATCGACGTATTGATCGCCGACACCGCCGGTCGACTGCACACCAAAGACAATCTGATGGAAGAATTGAAGAAGGTTCGTCGCGTTATCAGCAAGCTCGACGCCGACGCGCCGCACGAAGTGCTGTTGGTGCTTGACGCGGGCACTGGCCAGAACGCCATCAGTCAGGCCAAGCAATTCCACCAGACCGTCGAGCTGACGGGTCTGGCCCTGACCAAACTCGATGGCACCGCCAAGGGCGGGGTGATTTTCGCCCTGGCCAAACAGTTCGGTCTGCCGATTCGCTACATTGGTGTCGGTGAAGGTATCGATGACTTGCGTACTTTTGAAGCAGAACCCTTTGTCCAGGCATTGTTTGCCGAGCGGGAGCGTTCATGATTCGTTTCGAGCAGGTCGGTAAACGCTACCCGAACGGTCACGTCGGCTTGCATGAGCTGAGCTTCCGAGTCCGTCGCGGCGAATTTCTGTTTGTCACCGGCCACTCCGGCGCCGGCAAAAGCACGCTGTTGCGCCTGTTGCTGGCCATGGAGCGTCCGACCACGGGCAAATTGCTCCTCGCCGGGCAGGACCTCGGCACCATCAGCAATGCGCAGATTCCTTTCCTGCGTCGGCAGATCGGCGTGGTGTTTCAGAATCATCAATTGCTGTTCGATCGCACGGTGTTCAACAACGTTGCGCTGCCATTGCAGATTCTCGGCCTGTCCAAAGCCGAAATCGCCAAGCGCGTGGACTCGGCCTTGGAGCGCGTGGCGCTTTCGGACAAGACCGATCTCTACCCGGGAGACTTGTCCACCGGTCAGCAGCAGCGCGTCGGCATCGCCCGCGCCATCGTCCATCGGCCGGCCTTGCTACTGGCGGATGAACCCACCGGCAACCTCGACCCGCGTCTGGCGGCCGAGATCATGGGCGTGTTCGAAGACATCAATCGTCTCGGCACCAGTGTCCTCATCGCCAGCCATGACCTGGCGCTGATTGCCCGCATGCGTCATCGCATGCTCACCTTGCAGCGCGGTCGCTTGATCGGCGACGGGGAGGCCGGGGTATGAGTGCGACACGCAGTCCCAAGGTTTCCGAGCGAGTCGCGCCCAAAGCTGCCGACCCGCAAGCGCCGAAGAAGAAACGTGACGAGGACGACGGCCCGGACTTCGCCACACTGTTCCGTGCCTGGGTTGAAAGCCATCGGGCAAGTCTGCTCGACAGTTTGCGTCGTTTGGGCAAACAGCCGATCGGCAGTTTCTTCACCTGCATGGTGATGGCGGTGGCACTCAGTCTGCCCATGGGGCTGTCACTTCTGCTGAATAACGTCGAGCGTCTGGGCGGCTCGTGGCAGCGCGCGGCGCAGATTTCCCTGTACCTGCAACTGGACGCCAGCCCGACCGAGGGCGAAGCATTACGTGAACAGATCAAAGGCATTCCTGGCGTTGCTGAAGCTGAATATGTCGGTCGGGATCAGGCACTGGAAGAATTCCAGCAACAGTCCGGTCTGGGCGATGCGCTCAAGGAACTGCCGGAGAACCCGCTGCCGGGCGTCGTTTTGGTCACTCCGAACGAGGTCGACAAGCCCGCGCTTGAAGCATTACGACAAAAACTTTCCGAGTTGCCCAAGGTACAACTGGCGCAACTTGATCTAGTCTGGGTCGAGCGTCTGGCAGCCATCCTCAAGCTGGGCGACCGATTTGTCTTCGGTCTGACCGTGCTTCTGGTTTCTGCATTACTTTTGGTGATAGGCAATACCATTCGTCTTCATATTGAAAACCGCCGCACAGAGATAGAAGTGATTAAACTCGTGGGCGGCACTGACAGTTATGTGCGCAGGCCCTTCCTTTATATGGGCGCGCTGTATGGCCTCGGTGCAGGGGTTTTGTCCTGGGGTGTATTGGCCTTCGGGCTTGATTGGTTGAACGATGCGGTAGTTGGGCTGGCCGGCCTGTACGGTAGTGATTTTGCGCTGGCCGGAGTGCCAGCGGCGGATGGTCTGTCGCTCTTGCTTGGCGCGTTGCTGTTGGGTTATATCGGTGCATGGATTGCAGTCGCTCGTCATCTCAGGGAGTTGGCGCCGAAGTAGTATCTTTTTGCGCGTATTGACCTTTCAGTTTTTGTGGGAACTTGTCTTTCGGTTCCCGGTCAATTTTCGCAGTGCTGAACTGCACGAGTTATGTAAGACGGAGGTTTTTTCGTATGACCAATTCTTTGCAACCTGCATATGCTCTGGTCCCAGGCGCGAACCTGGAGGCTTATGTGCACACGGTGAACAGCATTCCATTGCTGACGCCGGAGCAGGAGCGTGAACTGGCCGAGAGTCTCTACTATGAGCAGGATTTGGGGGCGGCTCGGCAGATGGTGCTCGCCCACCTGCGTTTTGTCGTACACATCGCCCGTAGCTATTCCGGCTACGGTCTGGCTCAGGCTGACCTGATCCAGGAAGGTAACGTCGGCCTGATGAAGGCTGTGAAGCGCTTCAACCCGGAAATGGGTGTGCGTCTGGTGTCGTTCGCCGTGCACTGGATCAAGGCGGAAATTCACGAGTTCATCCTGCGCAACTGGCGCATCGTGAAGGTCGCGACCACCAAGGCCCAGCGCAAGCTGTTCTTCAACCTGCGCAGCCAGAAGAAGCGTCTGGCGTGGTTGAACAACGAGGAAGTCCACCGTGTGGCGGAAAGCCTCGGCGTCGAGCCGCGGGAAGTGCGCGAGATGGAAAGTCGCCTGACCGGCCATGACATGGCCTTCGACCCGGCTGCTGAAGCCGACGACGACAGCGCTTTCCAATCGCCGGCCAACTATCTGGAAGACCACCGGTACGACCCGGCCCGTCAACTGGAAGATGCCGACTGGAGCGACAACTCCAACCACAACCTGCACGAAGCGCTGGAAGTGCTGGACGACCGCAGCCGTGACATTCTTTATCAGCGCTGGCTGGCTGAAGAGAAAGCCACGCTGCACGACCTTGCGCAGAAGTACAACGTGTCGGCCGAGCGTATTCGTCAGCTCGAGAAGAGCGCGATGAACAAGCTCAAATTGTCGATCGCCGCATAATCTGCGCGCCGGCAATAAAAAACGCCCCGATCAGTGATGACCGGGGCGTTTTTGTGTGCGCGCAGTTTTTTGCATCTCCACAAAACCACTGTGGGAGCGGGCTTGCTCGCGAAGGCGGAGTCTCAGCCATTACACCTGTTGGATGTACCGGCATCTTCGCGAGC
>JALYPE010000319.1 GCA_030856525.1 Pseudomonadota bacterium
TGCATGTGCCGTGGGCGATTCTGCATGACCGTGGCTGGATCGATGCCGTCGACGGGCTTCGTCTGCGCACTTCGTACCCGGTTCTGCCATGGATAGGCGTCATCGGGCTGGGTTACGCCATCGGACCGTGGTTCGGGCGGACCGCCGATGCGCAGACGCGTCAGCGCAGACTGTTGACCGCAGGTGTCCTGGGATTGATCGGGTTCGTGGCATTAAGGCTCTTCAACGGTTACGGCGAGGCGCCGTGGCATGAGGGCGAGACCGCCGTGCAGACGCTGATGAGTTTTTTCAACATCACCAAGTACCCGCCGTCACTGCTGTTTGTCATGCTGACCCTGAGTGTTGGCTGTCTACTGCTTCTGTGGTTCGAACGCCTGCACCACACGCGGTGGCTGCGACCGCTGACCGTATTCGGTTCGGCGCCGATGTTCTTCTATCTATTGCACCTGTACGTACTGAAAGTGCTGTACCTCATCGCTGTTGCGCTGGCAGGGCCTAACCAAGGCACTTTGTTCGGTTTCGACTCGATAGGCGCGGTGTGGCTCACTGCTATTCTTTTGATGATTGCACTGTATCCGCCGGTGAAATGGTTTTCGGCATTAAAGGCGCGGCGGCGTGACCTTGCGTGGTTGAAATACCTGTGACCGTGCACTTTTATAAAGCCCGTGCGCTTCGATTGCACTAAGCGAAGGCATGGTGTTGAACGTGTAAACGCTCTCACCGCTGAGAAAACCCTTTTAAATTAGCGGTTTCGTGATCTGGCACAAACACTGCAACACATCGGTCAGGCCCACCGAGAATGCAATCGAGTGGGCAGCCCCCTCGATCAACGACGATCGATTCACGGGCAACATCGGTGGACCAGGCACAGTCGTCTGCAGTCGATACCGCAAAAGAACAGGCAAAGGCGCCTGGAACCGAAAGGTTTCAGGCGTTTTTTTTTGCTTTCTGAACCGCTTTAGCCGGGTGCTTCTTATGAATTCCAATGTTGCCGCGTTGAACAAATTGCAAACTCTGGTGGTGATCGGCAATGGCATGGTCGGCCATCATTGCGTTGAACAGTTGATTGAGCGGGGCGCGCTTGAGCAGTATCGGCTGCACGTGTTCAGCGAGGAGCCGATGCGTGCCTACGATCGCGTGCATCTTTCTGAATACTTCACCGGCCGCGATGCCGAGTCGCTGGCCCTCGGTGACGCCTCGCTCTATCAGACGCCGGGCGTCACGCTGCATCTGGGCGTACCGGTACTGGAAATTGACCGTGCCCGGCGTCAGGTGATCACCGCGCAAGGGTGCATCGGTTACGACAAACTGGTCCTGGCCACAGGCTCCTATCCGTTCGTGCCACCGGTCGAGGGCGCCGAGGGCGATTCACGACTGGTTTACCGAACCCTTGAAGACCTCGACGCGATTCGCGTCGCCGCTGCCAACGCCAGACGCGGCGTGGTGGTGGGCGGTGGATTGCTCGGCCTCGAAGCCGCCAATGCGCTGAAAAGCCTTGGCCTGGAAGCGCATGTCGTCGAGTTCGCACCGCGCCTGATGCCGGTGCAGCTGGATGAAATGGGCGGCATGGCGCTCAAGTCGCAGATCGAACGCCTCGGCGTCGGCGTGCATTTGTCTCGCGCAACCCAGTCGATCACGGCGGGTGAGCAATATCGCTATCGAATGAATTTCGCCAATGACGAATTTCTCGAAACCGATCTCATCGTGTTCTCTGCAGGCATCCGTGCCCAAGACGCGCTCGCCCGGCAAGCCGCGCTGGAGATCGGCCCGCGTGGCGGCGTCGTGGTGGACAACCACTGCCTCAGCAGCGACCCGCACATTTATGCGATCGGTGAATGCGCCTCGTGGAACGGCAGTCTGTTTGGCCTGGTTGCGCCGGGCTATCAAATGGCACGCGGCGTGGCAGCGGCCCTGTGCAATCAAGTCGCCGAGCCGTTCATGGGGGCGGACATGTCGACCAAACTGAAACTGCTCGGCGTCGATGTCGGTTCCATCGGTGACGCACACGGCAGCACGCCTGGCTCACGCAGTTATCAATTCATCGACGAGGCCAGCGCAAGCTATCGACGCCTGGTGGTGGATGCCACGGGCAAACATGTGCTCGGCGCGGTGCTGGTCGGCGACAACAGCTATTACGACACGCTGCTGCAATACATGCAGAACGCTATTGCCTTGCCGGCGGAACCGGCAAGTCTGATTCTGCCATCGTCCGCCGGCGCACCGACATTGGGCCCGGGTGCGCTGCCGGTATCGGCCACGGTCTGCTCGTGCCACAACGTCACCAAGGGTTCGATCTGCTCGGCCATCGACGGCGGTTGCAGCGACCTCGGCCTGCTCAAAGCGCAAACCAAGGCCTGTACGGGTTGCGGAGGTTGCGCCGGTCTGCTCAAGCAAGTGTTCGAACACGAATTGATTGCCCGAGGCGTCAGCGTCGACAAAAGCCTGTGCGAACATTTCGCCTACACCCGTCAGGAGTTGTATGCACTGGTGCGCGTCGAAGGGGTGATCACGTTCGAAGAATTGCTCGCCAAACACGGCCGCGGCCACACTGGTTGCGATGTGTGCAAACCCGCGGTCGGTTCGATTCTCGCTTCGTGCTGGAACCAGCCGATCATGGATGCGTTGCTGGTGCCGTTGCAGGACACCAACGACACCTTCATGGCCAACATGCAAAAAAACGGCACTTACTCGGTGGTGCCGCGCATCCCGGGGGGCGAGATCACCGCAGACAAATTGATCGCGATCGGTGTGGTCGCGAAAAAATACGACCTCTACACCAAGATCACCGGCGGCCAGCGCATCGACCTGTTCGGCGCGCAATTGCACGAGCTGCCGGACATTTGGGCCGAGTTGATCGAGGCCGGTTTCGAGACCGGGCACGCCTACGGCAAATCGACCCGCACGGTGAAGTCCTGCGTCGGCAGCACCTGGTGTCGCTATGGCGTGCAGGACAGCGTGCAGATGGCCTTGACCATCGAGGATCGCTACAAAGGATTGCGCTCGCCGCACAAGCTGAAGTTCGCGGTGTCCGGTTGCACCCGCGAATGCGCCGAGGCACAGAGCAAAGACGTGGGCGTGATCGCCACCGAGAAAGGCTGGAACCTTTACATTGCCGGCAACGGCGGCATGCGCCCGCGCCACGCTGAGCTGTTCGCCACTGACCTTGATGACGCTACGTTGATCCGCTACATCGACCGTTTCCTGATGTTCTACATCCGCACTGCCGACAAATTGCAGCGCACCTCGGTCTGGCGCGAAAGTCTGGAAGGCGGCCTCGATTACCTCAAGGACGTGATCATTCACGACAGTCTGGGCCTCGGTGCCGAGCTCGAAGCGCAGATGCAGCTAGTGGTCGATCGCTACGAATGCGAGTGGGCCAACGCCCTCAAGGATCCGCAAAAACTCAAGCGCTTCCGCACTTTCGTCAACGATAAACGCGCCGATCCGGACATTCATTTCGTTCAGGAACGCGGTCAGCGGCGCCCGATCATGGCCGCCGAACTCAACCTTATTCCCGTCACCGAGGAGATTGCCTGATGAGCCAGATCAATACCCAACCCATCGCAGCCATGACCGGCGTCGAGGTGTGGACGCCAGTGTGTGGGCAGCAGGACCTGGTCGACAATTCCGGTGTGGTGGTTTGGCTGGATGGCGCGCAGGTGGCGTTGTTTTATTTGCCCGCAGCGCAAGGTAAAACCCTTTATGCCATCGACAATCACGACCCGCAATCGGGGGCCAATGTGATCGGCCGTGGGCTGATCGGCAGCATCAAGGGCGAGATGGTGGTTGCATCGCCGATCTACAAACAGCATTTCCGACTGGAAGACGGCAGCTGCCTGGAATATCCGCTACAGCGTCTGCGCGTCTGGCCGGTTCGCTTCAATGAAGGCGTGGTGGAAGTTGCGCAGGCTTGATCGCTTACCGTGAGATAAGCCCGTGGTCCATCGCGTATTTGACCAGTGCCGCGGGCTTATCGATGTTGAGTTTGCGGCGGATGCTCAGCCGGTGGGTTTCCACGGTGCGCACGCTGATGTCGAGTTCGCGTGCCATTTCCTTGTTGTTCAGGCCTTGGGCCATTTTCGACAGCACCTGGCTCTCGCGTGGGGTCAGTTCGTTGTCGGTGGTTTTATCGGCAATCAAACGTTGGGTAATCTCGGCACTGTAAAAGGTGCCGCCGCTGGCGATGGCTTCGATGGCGGCGATGATTTCCCGTGACGGCGCGTTCTTCAGCACGTAGCCGCTGGCGCCGGAGCGCACCGATTCACTGACGTATTCGTAGTTGTCGTACATGCTCAACACCAGCACTTTCAGCGCCGGGTACTGACCGCGCAGGACGCGGGTCAGTTCGAGGCCATTGATGTCCCGCAGGCTGATATCGACCAGCAGCAGATCCGGCTGGCAGCGGCCGACCATCTCGATGGCATCCGCTCCATTCTCGGCTTCCCCGACGACTTCAAGCTGGGTCATGACCGACAGCAGCGCTCTGATGCCGTCACGCACTAGAGAATGATCGTCGACCAGAGCAACGCGGATCGGGGAGGGCAGGTTCATCGCAGGCATTCACTCTAATAGGGCGGATCAGCGTCTTGCGCCGGGGATTTTCATCGGCAGCAGCACATCCAGCACGCTGCTGCCCGGCATTGATATCAGTTCAAAGCGGCCGCCGAAATGTTCGACACGTTCGCGGATGTTGCGCAGGCCGATGCCGGCCTGATGGCGTTCCACCTGGGCGACGTTGAAACCGATACCGTCATCGACCACCGTCAGGCGAATGGATTCTTCGGAGCCGTGCAGGGTTATCGAAACGTGCCTGGCCTGCGCGTGCCGCTCGATGTTGGTCAGGCCTTCCTGGACGATGCGAAACAGTGACACGGCGGCGCCATCGACCAAATGGCAGTCGAATTCATTGTCGTTGTAGGTGACCGTGAGCCCGCTGCGTTGCTCGAATTCTTCCGCAAGCTGACCGATGGCCGCGGACAAACCCAGGGTGTCGAGCAGGGAGGAGCGCAGGTCGTGCGAAAGACTGCGCACCTCACCAATCGCCTCGCCGAGCCGTTGAGTGGCTTCGCGCAAAATGCTCAGTCCTTTGTCCTGGCCGTTTTCCAGCACGTGGCTGGCAAGCTCGAACTGAAACTTGATCGAGACCAGCACCTGGCTGATGCCGTCGTGCAGCTCACGGGACACTCGTGAGCGTTCCTCTTCCTGCAAGCTGACGATGCGCTGGGTGAGGCGCTGCAGTTTTTTGTCGGCGAGGCGGTGTTCACTGACGTTGAGGGTCATGCCGCTGGCGAACACCAAAAGCACGGCCACCAGCGCCACGGCGGCAATCGCCAGCATCGTGGTGCGAATGCCTTGCGCCACTTCGTCGCGGGCCTGTTGGGTGGCGCGTTCGACGTCTTCCAGGTAAATACCGGTGCCGAGCATCCAGCCCCAGTGGTCCAGCATGACAACGTACGCGAGCTTGTCGGTGACCTGGCCGGACGACGGTTTATTCCAGGCATAGCGTTGAAAGCCTTCCCCCGACTGCGCGCTTTTGAGCAGCGCCTGAATGACTGGCAAACCTTGCGGATCTTTCATGTCCCAAAGATATTGACCGACCAGATCGGACTGACGCGCGTGCATCAGGCTGCGACCTTCGCGGTCGTAGACGAAGAAATAGCCGTTGATGCCGAAGCTGAGTTTGCGCAATTCTTCCAGTACCTGTCGCTGCGCTTGCGCATCACCGCGGCCATTGTCGTAGAGCGGGGCGATCAGGCTCTGCGCCATCTCGACGTAGTTTTTCAACTCGGCGCGCTTGCTGGCCAGAATGCTGTCTTCGATCAACTGCGCCTGTTGATCGCCGAGCTGGCGGTTCAGCGAAATCACCAGCGCGCAAATGACCGCGATCGCCAGTACCAGCGGCAGAATCCCGAGCGCGACGATTTTGTGTTTGAGCTGCATCTGGGCTCCTGACCTGAACATGGGCGAGCGGTGGCGGGGCATCATATGTCATCGCGGCGCTTGCTCCTACACGGGGTGGATTTGGCCGACACATCGGCGGCATCTACGTAGTACTACGTAGATCGCGCGTACGTAGTAACGCGGATTTATTTGTAGACGGCATGCGCGGATATTGGGCCAGCTCCGCTCAGCGGACACAATTATAAAAAATTACCGCCGCAGTCACTGGCTGTCGGCAGGAGACACGCTATGCCCCGTATGGCTAAACACCTCGCCTGGTTTGCCGTGGCTGTCCTGGGAGCGTTCGCGCTGAGTGTCGTGGCCTTGCGCCGCGGCGAAGCCATCAACGCCCTGTGGATCGTAGTCGCAGCAGTCGCTATCTACCTCGTCGCTTACCGTTATTACAGCCTGTTTATCGCCACCAAGGTGATGCAGCTGGACCCCAATCGTGCCACGCCCGCCGTGCTCAACAATGACGGTCTGGACTTCGTGCCGACCAACAAACACGTGCTCTTCGGCCACCACTTCGCCGCCATTGCCGGTGCCGGTCCGCTGGTCGGTCCTGTGCTTGCCGCGCAAATGGGCTATTTGCCCGGCACGCTCTGGCTGATAGCCGGTGTAGTGCTGGCGGGCGCAGTACAGGATTTCATGATCCTGTTCCTCTCGACTCGGCGCAACGGCCGTTCGCTGGGCGACATGGTCCGTGAAGAAATGGGTCGCATCCCCGGCACCATCGCGCTGTTCGGCTGCTTCCTGATCATGATCATCATCCTCGCGGTGCTGGCGTTGATCGTGGTCAAAGCGCTGGCCGAGAGTCCGTGGGGCATGTTCACCGTGATGGCGACGTTGCCCATCGCGATGTTCATGGGCATTTACATGCGCTACATCCGCCCGGGTCGTATCGGCGAAATCTCGATCATTGGTGTGTTGCTGCTGCTGGGTTCGATCTGGCTGGGTGGGCAGATTGCCGCCGACCCGGTCTGGGCCAAGGCGTTCAGCTTCACCGGCGTGCAGATCACCTGGATGCTGATTGGCTACGGTTTTGTCGCGGCAGTATTGCCGGTGTGGCTGATTCTCGCCCCGCGTGATTACCTTTCCACTTTCCTCAAGATCGGCACCATCGTCGCGCTGGCGATCGGCATCCTGATCACCATGCCCGAGCTGAAAATGCCGGCGCTGACGCAATTTATCGACGGCACCGGGCCGGTGTGGAAGGGCGGTCTGTTCCCGTTCCTGTTCATTACCATCGCCTGTGGTGCGGTCTCGGGTTTCCACTCGCTGATCGCTTCAGGCACCACGCCGAAACTGCTCGCCAGCGAAGGTCATGCCCGCTACATCGGTTACGGCGGCATGCTTATGGAATCGTTCGTCGCGATTATGGCGATGGTTGCCGCGTCGGTGATTGAGCCTGGCGTGTATTTCGCCATGAACAGCCCTGCGGCCATTGTCGGCAGCGACGTCGTGTCGGTTGCACAAACCGTCAGCAGCTGGGGTTTTGCGATCACCCCGGAAGCGTTGCAGGCCGTGGCCACCGACATCGGTGAAACGACGATCCTGGCCCGTGCCGGCGGTGCGCCGACCCTGGCGGTCGGTATCGCGCAGATCCTGCACAGTGTCCTGCCGGGTGAAAACACCATGGCGTTCTGGTACCACTTTGCGATTCTGTTCGAAGCGCTGTTCATTCTGACGGCCGTCGATGCCGGTACCCGTGCCGGCCGCTTCATGCTGCAGGATCTGCTCGGCGCCTTCGTGCCGGCCCTGAAACGCACCGAATCCTGGACCGCCAACCTGATCGCCACCGCCGGTTGCGTGGCGATGTGGGGGTACTTGCTCTATCAAGGCGTGATCGATCCGCTCGGTGGCATCAACACCTTGTGGCCGCTGTTTGGCATCTCCAACCAGATGCTGGCCGGTATCGCCCTGATGCTCGCCACCGTGGTGTTGATCAAAATGAAACGCCAGCGCTACATCTGGGTGACCATGCTGCCTGCTGTATGGCTGCTGATCTGCACCACGACCGCCGGCTTCATCAAGCTGTTCGACGCCAACCCGGCGATCGGTTTCCTGTCGCTGGCCAAGAAATACAATGATGCGCTCGCCAATGGGCAGGTGCTGGCACCGGCGAAGAACATCGACCAGATGCAGCATGTGATTTACAACGCGTACACCAACGCGACGCTGACCGCGCTGTTCCTGTTCGTGGTCTTCAGCATCCTGTTCTTTGCGCTCAAAGTCGGTATCGCCGCCTGGGGCACCAAGGAACGCACGGATAAAGAAGCGCCGTTCCAGCCTGTGCCAGATGCCTGAGCGAGGAGAGCCGCATGTTCAATGACCTGAGTCGCCTCGGGAAGTACCTCGGTCAGGCCGCGCGCCTGATGGTGGGGATGCCCGATTACGACAACTATGTCGAGCACATGCAGACCAAACATCCGGACCAGCCGTTGATGAGTTATGAGGTGTTCTTTCGGGAACGTCAGGAGGCTCGTTACGGCAGCAAGGCCGGACCGAAGTGCTGTTGAAATACATCATCAGGTAACACGATAAAACCGTAGGAGCAGAGCTTGGCCAGTCCGACTCCTACGGTTTTTTTTCGTTCATCGTAAACGTGCTCACGGTAACTCTTCCCAAGAGACCTCGGTCAAACCAGCCGAACTTGCATGTTCGAGCAAGCGCAGGTGATCGTCCTGCGGGTACGATTCCCCATACAAAAGGCCTACGCCGGAGTGCAGGCACGCGTAATACCAGGCATCTTCATCGGTCATGTGTGAATCCGGCTGAACGAATATTCGTCGAGTCTTGCTAAAGCTGTAAGTGATTTGAAAATGCCGAGGGCGCGTCATCCGATTCTCCAGGTGATGTCGCTACGACATTAGTGGCGGAGTGCCAGTTCCGTGACGGCTGTAAAAAATTAAGTTACCGGTCAAGAAAAAGCCCGCTGATAGCGGGCTCTGACACATCACAAATTATTCAACTGCCGCCGCTGCCTCCTTCGCCGCCACCACTGCTGCTGCCGCCACCCACCTTGTCACCGCCACCGGTTTTCGCACCGCCAGGGGTCGGGCCGCTGTCGGTGGTTGCGCCGTCGGCACCTTTGGGCAACGAGCCGGCGTCCGGGTCGGCATTGGTGCTTGGGGAGGCAGGCTGCCGGGTGTCCGTGGCCCCATCACCGGACGTGCCCGTGCCGGTCGCCGTGGCGGCCATGACGTGAAGCGAGCCCGCCGAGAGGATGCCGGCAAGCGTGAGCACCGCAATTCTGTTGTTCATCATTTTGAATCTTCCTTGCGAGTGGATGACACCACATTGGAAGTGCGCCGCTTGAAAACGTGCGAATCAGCGGACGGGCGGCATGCTCAATCGGCGATTTTCGCGCGCTCGGTGGCAAGAATGTATCGCTCATCATTTCATTGGAACTCCCGAGCGCAGTCTTTCGTCATCTGAATGGATGGGCTTCAGGCACATGACGCTGCAGCCCCGACACACTTGTTTTTCATTTCGAAGGCGAGGGACGACATGAATACTTCAGATAACAGGACTGACAATCAGCCTGGCAATCAGCAATCCGGGGGACCGGAAAAGGGCTTTGAGCAAATCAAGGAAAATGTCACCGAAGCGCTCGGTGGTGCGCGGCAGCATGCTGATGCGCAATTCAGTCAATACCGCGACACTGCGGCGGACCAGATTGAAGCACTGGCCCAGGGCGCCAAGTCTGTGGTCTCGGAAATGGAAAGCAAGGATACCCTCGGCATGTCCGATTACCTTGCCGATGTCGCCGATTCGATGACCGGGCTGGCCAGCAATCTGCGCGGTAAAAGCGCCGAGGAACTGCTGCACGACGGCGCCGATCTGGCGCGGAAAAATCCAACACTGTTCATCGCCGGCAGCATCGCGCTGGGTTTTGCGCTGTCACGGTTCCTCAAGGCCGGTACGGCACCGGCTGCATCTTTTAACGATGATCGTGATCCGCCCGAAAGCCACTCGATGCCGCCCTCAGGTGGTTTCGGCGCTCAGCGACCTTACGAAAGCTCCATGCCTTCGCGCGGGTCCGAATCCGGGCCGGCAACCGGCACTACCCCGAGCTCGCCAAACGAGCATGACCATCCCTCGGATTTCGCTTCGTCTGTAACGCCCGGGGCCTCGACATCGACCTCGAGCCCAACCTCAAATCCGACCTCCGCACCGGGCTCCGCAAGCTTCAACTCGACGCCAGGTTCCTCGACCTATAAAGGAGAGCTGTGATGAACAGAGAAGATACTGATTTGCCGGGCGGCCGACCTGCTGCCGCGCCGGAAAACGATGCCTCGGTTGTCGGGTTGTTGCGCCAGCTATCCCGTGAAGTGCCAGCGCTGTTCACTAAAGAACTGGCGCTGGCCAAAGCCGAGCTGCAAGCCAGTCTCACCACCATGAAGGCCGGGATTGCCGGTGTGGCCGGGGGCGCGATTGTGCTGCTCGCCGGTTTCATCATTCTGTTGATGGCGGTGGTTTACGGCCTGAGCATGGTCATGGCGCCCTGGCTGGCAGCACTGATCGTTGGCGTGGTGGTGATGATCATCGGCTTCACCATGCTGCAGTCCGGCAAGAAGCAATTCGAGCCATCCAACCTCAAGCCTGATCGTACGCTGGACGCCTTGAACAAAGACCAGGAAGCGCTGCGGAGGAAAGTCTCATGAACCGTGAAATCGACATCGAATCAGAAAAAAGCCCTGAAGACATTGAGCGGGAAATCGATGCTCAGCGCGAAAGCATTGGCAACATCGTCGATGCCCTGGAAAGCAAGTTCACCCCGGGGCAAATGTTCGATCAGGCCATGGGCATGATGCAAAACAATGGCACCACGTTTCTGACCAATCTGGGCACCAGCGTGCGCAACAACCCGGTACCAGCGGTCGTGACGTCAGTCGGATTGCTTTGGCTGATGATGAGTCAGAACCGTCCACCTGCAGAACGCCATGTCTACCGCACAGGGCCGGACCAGGACAAAATGGGTCAGTGGGCCGATGGCCTGTCAGATGGCGTCGACAGCGCCCGCGACCGTATGCACCAGACCGCTGATTCGCTCAAGGGCGGCTATCAATCGGTCAAAAGCAAGGCGTCCCACCTGGCCGATAACCTGTCATCTGCCACCGACAGCCTCAGCCACACCGCGCATGACGTCAGTGATCGCATCAGCCACACCGCGCACGATGTCAGTGACCGTGTTGCGCGCAGCACCCAGCAGATGGGCAACCAGTTCAATCAGTTGCTCAGGGACCAACCGCTGGTGGTTGCCGCAGCCGGGATCGCTTTAGGTGCGCTGTTGGGCGCCGCATTGCCGTCTACCCGTACCGAACAGCGTTACATGGGCAAGACCAGCGCGGACATTGCAGACAAGGTCAAGCAGCAGGCGCGAGAAGGGATGGAAGCGGTGCGCGATACGGTGACCAAAACCACCGACCATTCCGACACCAAGGAGAATTCGGACGCCAACACCACGGCCAACTCGGCCAACGCGAGCTCGAACGCTCAATCTTCGACGCAAACACCCAAGCCGGGTGGTACCGCTGCGGATCTGTCAGGGGGGTTGGGTACGCCTTGAGCAAAACAAAGCGGGAGGCCTTGAGAGCCTCCCGCTTTTTTTTCGCGACTCACCACAGGTGACTCAGTTTCCGTCTGCCACTTTGCGTTCGATCTCTGCGGTCTTGCGTTGCAGCTCGTCCACCTCCTGCTCTTTGACGCGAGTGGACGAAGGTGTGATTGTCTTGTCCACGCCCTCGGTATCGCTGTCGCTGTCCTGAAGGTCGCGTTCAACCACATCTACAGGTTTGCCTGCCGCATCGGTGGGTGGCGCATTCACCGGTTTGCCAGTGTTCACACGGTCGTCGTTATTCATTTCACATTCCTCGGTTGGCTTATAGCAGTGGAGCATCGCGGCGGCCCAGAAGTTTGACTGGATCGGGCCATGCTGACGATTGGCAGCCGTGGCTTGACGGTATCCGCCCCGCAAAAAATGCCTCTGGTCGACATTCCTGAACCTATGCCGACACTCGCTGATCCATCCAGAAATACTTCAGGAATCCGACCGTCATGAACTCCTTCAGAAACCTGCTGACGCCGGCCCATGAGCGACGAC
>JALYPE010000341.1 GCA_030856525.1 Pseudomonadota bacterium
CCGTCGACGATCTCGACCATGGCGTGATACGACAGCTGCTCGCGGAACACTTCGTGAAACCCTGAATCGAGGTGGCGAAGGTCCTTGGGCACATCGAAGTCGCCCGGCCCGCCGCTGAAATAAAACAGTTGGTCCGGCTCGGGGCGGTGGCTCCAGTCCGACACACTGTCCATCAGCAACAGTCGTTGAAGATCGCCTCCCAGTCCTGCCGAGATCAGTTTTTCTTCCACAAGGTGCACAGTCGCCACAATGCCCATGGCGAAGGCTCCCGCGACCAGCGCACTCATCAGCGCGAAGGCGATGATGATCCGTTGGGCGAGGCTCTGTCTAAACTCCATCTCGACCCTCGGCAAGGCGATAACCCACACCGTGCACCGTCTGCAGCAAGGGCTTGGCAAACGGTTTGTCGATCACTTGGCGCAGTTGATGAACGTGACTGCGCAGGCTGTCGCTGTCCGGGCAATCATCGCCCCACAGCGCCTCCTCAAGAATTTCCCGGCGCAACACATGGGGACTTTTCTGCATCAGCACTGCGAGCAATTTCAAACCCACCGGGTTGAGCTTGAGCAGGCGCCCCTCGCGGGTCACTTCGAGCGTATCGAGGTCGTAACTCAGATCGCCGACCTGCAAGGTGCGCCGACCGCCGCCCTGAGCCCGACGCATGACCGCCTCGATGCGCGCAGCCAGTTCAGACAGGGCGAAAGGCTTGATCAGATAATCATCGGCGCCGGACTTGAAGCCTTGCAGACGATCATCAAGCTGATCGCGAGCGGTGAGCATGATGACCGGCGTATCGCGGCGAGCATCTTCGCGCAGGCGTTTGCACAAGGTGTAGCCGTCAATCCCTGGCAACATGATGTCGAGCACGATCAGGTCGTAATGTTCGGTGGCAGCCAGGTGAAGGCCCGAGAGGCCGTCTTGTGCGCAATCCACGGTGTAGCCTTTGAGCCCAAGGTAATCAGCCAGATTGGCCAGAATGTCGCGGTTGTCTTCGACCAATAGAATTCGCATGGGCACCTCCTCCGTACACAGTAACGGCCATCGCGGCCCGCGCAGCTTAAGGCCAAGTTTGACGCAGAGCCAGAACTGCGTGCGGCGCCAGCGTCTGCAATCTGCGATGACCGGCAATAAAAAACCCCGCCTGCTTTCGCAGGCGGGGTCTTTTTACGGGGTAAGGCTGGCTTACATCATGCCGCCCATGCCGCCCATACCGCCCATGTCTGGCATGCCGCCGCCAGCTGGTGCGTCATCCTTGATCTCGGCGATCATGGCTTCGGTCGTGATCATCAGGCTGGCGATGGAAGCCGCTGCCTGCAGAGCAGAACGAGTCACTTTGGCCGGGTCGAGGATACCCATTTCGATCATGTCGCCGTATTCGCCGGTAGCAGCGTTGTAACCGTAGTTGCCCGAACCCTGCTTGACCTTGTCAACAACTACGCTTGGCTCGTCGCCGGAGTTGGCAACGATCTGACGCAGTGGCGCTTCAACAGCGCGACGCAGCAACTGGATACCAACGTCCTGATCAGCGTTGTCGCCTTTCAGTTCGGAGATAGCCTGCAGAGCGCGAACCAGTGCCACGCCGCCGCCAGGTACCACGCCTTCTTCAACGGCTGCACGGGTAGCGTGCAGGGCGTCTTCAACGCGGGCTTTTTTCTCTTTCATTTCAACTTCGGAGCCAGCACCAACCTTGATCACTGCAACGCCGCCGGACAGCTTGGCCAGACGCTCTTGCAGTTTTTCACGGTCGTAGTCGGACGAAGTGTCAGCCACTTGCTGACGGATCTGCAGAACGCGAGCCTGGATGTCAGTCTCAACGCCGGCACCGTCGATCACGGTGGTGTTTTCTTTCGACAGGATCACGCGCTTGGCATTACCCAGGTGTTCCAGGGTAGTGCTTTCCAGGCTCAGACCGATCTCTTCGGAGATAACGGTACCGCCAGTCAGAACAGCGATGTCCTGCAGCATGGCCTTGCGACGGTCGCCGAAGCCTGGAGCCTTGACAGCTGCAACCTTGACGATGCCACGCATGTTGTTCACAACCAGAGTCGCCAGGGCTTCGCCTTCAACGTCTTCAGCAACGATTAGCAGTGGACGGCCGGCTTTGGCAACGGCTTCCAGCACTGGCAACATTTCACGGATGTTCGAGATCTTTTTGTCGACCAGCAGAATCAGCGGACCGTCCAGCTCGGCAGTCATGGTCTCTGGCTTGTTGACGAAGTACGGGGACAGGTAGCCACGGTCGAACTGCATGCCTTCAACAACCGACAGTTCGTTTTCCAGGCCCGAGCCTTCTTCAACGGTGATCACGCCTTCTTTACCGACTTTTTCCATGGCTTCGGCAATGATGTCGCCGATGGAGCTGTCGGAGTTGGCCGAGATGGTGCCGACCTGAGCGATCGCCTTGGTGTCAGCGCAAGGCTTGGACAGGGCTTTCAGCTCTTTGACGATCGCGATGGTCGCTTTGTCGATACCGCGTTTCAGGTCCATCGGGTTCATGCCCGCAGCGACGGCTTTCAGGCCTTCGTTGACGATCGACTGAGCCAGAACGGTAGCGGTGGTGGTGCCGTCGCCCGCGTCATCGTTGGCACGGGAGGCAACGTCTTTGACCAGCTGCGCGCCCATGTTTTCGAAGCGATCTTTCAGCTCGATTTCTTTGGCAACGGAGACGCCGTCCTTGGTGATGGTCGGAGCGCCGAAGCTCTTCTCGATGATCACGTTACGGCCTTTCGGGCCCAGGGTCGCTTTTACTGCGTCAGCCAGGACGTTGACACCGGCGAGCATTTTTTTGCGGGCGGAATCGCCGAATTTAACTTCTTTAGCAGCCATGATCGATATTCCTTAAATACTTTGTAGTAACGGGAAAATGAGCGGGGAATC
This sequence comes from Pseudomonadota bacterium, assembly GCA_030856525.1. Classification (GTDB taxonomy): domain Bacteria; phylum Pseudomonadota; class Gammaproteobacteria; order Pseudomonadales; family Pseudomonadaceae; genus Aquipseudomonas. The sequence goes on from JALYPE010000341.1 coordinate 2,878, forward strand.
AGCCTTCGACAACAGCGAGGATTTCGCTTTCGCCGATTACCAGCAGGTCTTCGCCATCGACTTTCACTGTGTTGCTGCCGGAGTACGGGCCGAACACAACCTTGTCACCCACTTTCACGGACAGCGCACGCACTTCACCGTTGTCCAGGACTTTGCCCGGGCCTACAGCGAGAACTTCGCCCTGGTTTGGCTTTTCAGCAGCCGAACCTGGCAGAACGATACCGCCAGCGGTTTTCTTTTCTTCTTCGCTGCGACGGACGACGACGCGGTCATGCAGAGGACGAAGCTTCATTGTCGATCTCTCCTAATTGTGGTTTTCATCGGCCGGTGTATTCCCGGCGGGTTAAACAAATCCGGCGGTGCCGGGTGCGGTTCGTCAAGCGAACCGCGGAAGTCTGTCTGGCGATCAACGCCAGAAACCTTGCGGTGACCGTTACATAAGGGCGTACAAGCTGATTACAAGAGCGGGGAGCGAAAATTTTTCATCTTTCAGCCACCAGAAACGGAACACGGCACCCGAAGGTGCCGTGACGTTAAAAGTGTTATTTGGGGTCGCGATGTTCGTACTCGCCTTCGATCACATCGGGCTCGCGGCCCAACGGCTGACGCGGAGCAGGACCGCCGCGGGGCTGAAGATCATCGGCGAACGCACGCTGACGGATCGCCGCCTCTTCGGCGCGTTGGCGCATTTTATTGGCCAGCAAACGACGGGAAATCGGCAGCAACATGATCAGACCCAGCACGTCGGTGACAAAGCCAGGCAGGATCAACAAGCCACCCGCCAGCGCCAGCATCAGACCTTCCAGCATGGTCTGCGCAGGCAACTCGCCACGGTTGAGACTTTCACGCGCACGCAGCGCTGTGGACAGACCGGCGATACGGAGCACGAAAACACCGAGCATCGAGCCGAGAATCACCAGCAGCAGGGCCGGAAAAAACCCGATCGCCCCGCTCACCTTGACGAATACGAACAGCTCCAACACCGGGAACAGTACAAAGAGCAATAAAAAAGGGCGCATCAAATGGTTCCTCAACGCAAGAATGCCTTGCCAGTCTTCCCTAGATGACGTCGCCGTTTCGTGAATTCAAGCGTCAGCCACTTCATTTTTTGGCCAATGCTCGGCGTGAGCCAGAGAAACCAGGGCTTCGCGCACTTGTGTCGGCGTATTACATGGCGCTGAAAACGCTAGCCAGTACAGCGCCTGACCGATCCGCAGATGCATGCCTTCGGTGTCGATGCCGGCGAGCTGCGCAGGTTCGGTTTTCGGTAATCCGGCCAGTTCGACGTAGTGCGCAATGGCTTTGGCGTGATCGGCATTCATGTGCTCGACCATGCTGATTTCGGCCTTGCCAGCGAACGGGTTGGCCAGCGTCAGCTGATCGACCCAGTGAATAGCGCCAAACCCGCCGATGTAGCGATGTCGCACAGGTTCGAGCACCCAGAAATCGAAGTCGTGCGCCTGATGGTAGTTATGCGACTCGGGGAAATAGCGGTAGTAGCGATCGGCCGCTGCGTCGATGGCGAAATTATCTTCAAGCTTATTCGCTTCTGCGAGGTAGGTCAGGCGACCGACCGCTTGTACGTCTTCAGCCCCGCGCTCGCCCACGAACAGTGAGCATTTTGGATCTTTCTGCAGGTTGTGGGTGTGCTGGGCAATGCGGCTGATCAGGATCAGCGGGCGCCCCTGCCCATCCAGGCAGTACGGAACGACCGAACCAAAGGGAAAACCAGGCATCGCTTTGGAGTGGGTCGAAAGCACCCCTCGGTATTCCTTGAGAAGCAATTCTCGGGCATTCTTGGCCGCTTCAACGCTCAATTTATGACTCCTTTTATAGAATCCGTCGAAAAAACGGACGGGCGCCAAGGACAAGTTCCGATGCGCCTTCTGGGCAATCTCTCGTGCAACCAGTCCGCTGGCGGTGCAGTTCGAGAGGTTTTCCAATAAGAAGACCACTTCAAAACGGCTACCGGGGCATGCGAATGCAACTCACTGACAAAGTAATCATTATCACCGGCGGTTGCCAGGGTCTAGGCCGCTCCATGGCCGAGTATTTCGCCGGCAAGGGTGCCAGGCTGGCACTGGTCGACCTCAATCAGGAAAAGCTCGACGACGCTGTCGCCGCGTGCAAAGCCAAGGGCGTCGAAGCTCGCGCCTATCTGTGCAACGTCGCCAATGAAGAACAGGTGACGCATATGGTCGCTCAGGTGGCCGAAGATTTCGGCGCAATCCATGGCTTGATCAACAACGCGGGCATCTTGCGCGATGGCCTGCTGCTGAAGGTCAAGGATGGCGAAATGACCAAGATGAGCCTGGCGCAATGGCAGGCAGTCATCGACGTTAACCTGACTGGCGTGTTCCTGTGCACCCGTTAAGTCGAGGCGAAAATGGTCGAGCTGAAAAACAGCGGCGCGATCATCAATATCTCCTCGATTTCGCGCGCCGGCAATGTCGGCCAGACCAACTACTCCGCCGCCAAGGCTGGCGTCGCTGCGGCCACCGTGACCTGGGCCAAGGAACTCGCGCGCTATGGCATTCGCGTCGCGGGCATCGCGCCAGGCTTTATCGAAACCGAGATGACCTTGGGCATGAAGCCGGAAGCACTGGAGAAAATGACCGCAGGCATTCCGCTCAAGCGCATGGGCAAGCCTGAGG
>JALYPE010000355.1 GCA_030856525.1 Pseudomonadota bacterium
GGCATGGCCTGGCTGGCGCAGATCGGCATGTTCCTGGTGCTGGGCTTGCTGGTGACGCCGCATGATTTGCTGCCGATCGCCCTGCCCGCCCTTGGCTTGGCTTTATGGATGATTCTGTTCGCCCGCCCGCTGTCGGTGATGGTCGGTCTGCTGCCCTTTAAAGCGTTTCACGGTCGCGAAAAGGTGTTCATTGCGTGGGTCGGCCTGCGCGGAGCAGTCCCGATCATTCTCGCGGTGTTCCCGCTGATGGCCGGACTGCCGAACGCTCAGCTGTATTTCAACCTCGCGTTCTTTATCGTGCTGGTCTCGTTGCTGGTCCAGGGCACCAGCCTGCCATGGGTGGCGAAACTTCTGAAAGTCACCGTGCCCCCCGAGCCCGCACCGATTTCCCGAGCCGCACTCGAAGTACACGTCACCAGCGAGTGGGAGCTGTTCGTTTATCGGCTCGGCGCCGAGAAATGGTGCATCGGTTCGCCGCTGCGCGAACTGAAAATGCCGGAAGGCACCCGTATCGCGGCCCTGTTTCGGGGGCAACAACTGCTCCATCCGTCGGGTAGTACAGTGCTCGAAGTCGATGATTTACTGTGTGTTATAGGCCATGAACACAACCTTCCGGCCCTCGGAAAACTGTTCAGCCAAGCGCCGCAACGGGGCCTGGATTTGCGCTTTTTCGGCGACTTCGTACTCGAAGGAGACGCCCAGCTGGCCGAGGTTGCTGCCCTGTACGGGTTGAAGGTAGAAGGCATCGATGCGGACATGTCACTGGCACGCTTCATTGCCCAGAAAGTGGGCGGTGCGCCAGTAGTCGGTGACCAGGTGGAATGGAACAACACCATCTGGACGGTCGCGGTCATGGACGGGAACAAGATCGGCAAAGTGGGCGTCAGATTTCCCGAAGGAAGTCGCCCAGGCCCGGGCTTGTTCCTCTAAACTCCCCACTTCGCCTCGTTTTTGATCGGTCTATATGTCAACCCTGCGCAACTTTTTCATCATGGCCCTGCTGGGTCTGAGTCTCTCTGTCGGCCCTTTGCAAGCAGCCGAACCGCCCACCAGCGAATCCGTACAAGCGAGCCTCGACAAGATAGGCGACCGCAAGCTGCCGGAAGCCGATCAGAAAGCCCTGCAAAGCATTCTGCAAGGCACGCTGACCCAGCTCGCCAACCAGCGTGATTACCAGCAGAAACTGGTTGCACTCAAACAGCAGTTGGCCACCGCGCCGAAACAGAACATCGAGAACCAGCGCGAACTGACTCGCCTCAAGGCCACCAGTGAGTTGCCCGTAGCGCAGCGTTATGCAAAGGAGTCGATCCAGCAGCTGGAGCAGAAGCTGACGGAACGCTCGACTCAGCAGAGCGATGTGCAGAAGGCCCTCGCCGAGGCCAACAGCCTGGTCATCACTGCGCAGACACGTCCTGAGCGTGCTCAAGCGGAAATCTCCGCCAGCCAGACGCGGATTCAGCAGATCAACAACCTGCTCAAGGCCGGCAAAGAGAACGGCAAGACCCTGAGCGGTGAACAACGTGACCAGCTTAACGCCGAGCTCGCGGCCCTCAATGCATTGATCCCCCTGCGTCGCCAGGAACTGGCCGGCAACAGCCAGCTGCAGGATCTCGGCAACAGCCAGCATGACTTGCTCACGGAGAAATCCGATCGCCTGGACAAGGAAATCCAGGAACTGCAGACCCTGATCAACCAGAAGCGTCTGGCGCAATCGCAGGAAACGGTGACCCAACAGTCCATCGAAGCGCAGAAGTCCGGGGGCAGTGCGTTGCTGGCGACGGAAAGCGCGGCGAACCTCAAGCTGTCCGACTACTTGCTGAAAAGCACTGACCGCCTCAACGAAGTCACCCAGCAGAATCTTCAGACCAAGCAACAACTGGACAACGTGACCCAGAGCGATGCAGCGCTGGATGAGCAAATCAACGTGCTCAAAGGCAGCCTGCTGCTCTCGAAGATTCTCTATAAGCAGAAGCAGGCCCTGCCGAAACTCACCGTCGATCGTGACCTGGCGGACCAGATCGCCGACATTCGCCTGTATCAATTCGAAGTCAGCCAGCAACGTGAGCTGCTGAGCAACCCGGCGACTTACGTCGATAACCTGCTGGCGTCGCAACCGCCCGAGCAAGTCACGCCGCAATTGCGCAAAAGCCTGATGGAACTGGCCACAACCCGGGCCGACCTGCTGG
>JALYPE010000358.1 GCA_030856525.1 Pseudomonadota bacterium
GCTTAACGCAGAGCTGCGTGAGCAACAGGAAAGCCATCAGCAGCGCCTCAACGATCTGCAAGGCTCGCGCGACGAGCTTCGCGCGCAGTTCGCCGAACTGGCGGGCAAGATCTTCGACGAGCGTGAACAGCGCTTTGCCGAAACCAGCCAGCAGCGCCTCGGGCAATTGCTCGATCCGTTGAAAGAACGCATCCAGTCCTTCGAAAAACGCGTTGAAGAAAGCTATCAGGCCGAGGCGCGTGAACGCTTTTCGCTGGCTAAAGAGCTGGAGCGTCTGCAGCAACTGAACCTTCGCCTCAGCGATGAAGCCACCAACCTGACCCGTGCCCTCAAGGGTCAGAAAACCCAGGGTAACTGGGGCGAGCTGATTCTGGAGCGGGTGCTTGAGCACGCTGGCCTGGAGAAGGGTCGCGAGTACCAGACCCAGGTCAATCTCAAAGGCCCGGATGGCGAGCGCTTCCAGCCTGACGTGATCATTTATCTGCCGGGCGACAAGCAGGTGGTGGTGGACTCGAAGGTCAGCCTCACGGCCTATCAGCAATATGTCACGGCGGACGATGATGGCATCGGCCAGATCGCACTGAAACAGCACGTGCTGTCGTTACGCACCCACGTCAAAGGGCTGGCCGGCAAGGATTACAAGCGCCTCGATGGCTTGCACAGTCTGGATTTCGTGTTGTTGTTCGTGCCGATCGAAGCAGCTTTTTCCGCAGCGCTGCAGGCTGAACCGACGCTGTTTCAGGAAGCCTTCGACCGCAACATCGTCATTGTCAGCCCGACCACGTTGCTGGCCACTTTGCGTGTGATTGACAGCCTGTGGAAGCAGGAGCGGCAAAGCCAGAATGCCCGGGAGATCGCCGAGCGCGCTGGCTGGCTGTACGACAAGTTCGTGTTGTTTATCCAGGACCTCGATGAGGTCGGCAATCGCCTGCAACAGCTGGACAAAGCCTACAGCTCGGCGCGCAACAAGCTGACAGAGGGGCGAGGCAATCTGGTTAGCCGCAGCGAGCAGCTGAAGTTGTTGGGTGCACGGGCGAGCAAGAGTTTGCCGGCGGATTTGCTGGAAAGGGCAATGACCGATGTGGATGGCCTGGCCGAGCTACCGGAGTAGCTAAAACTACAACGGCAAGTGTCGGCTCAACAACGCCCTTAACGCCGCCGGTTTCACCGGTTTCGGCAGATAATCCAGCCCCGCTGCGTGCACCTGAGCCACCATCTCCGGGCGGCCGTCGGCGCTGATTACCACGCCCGGCACCGGTTCGCCCAATCGTGTGCGTAACCACGCCATCAGTTCGGTTCCGGTCTCGCCATGGTCCAGGTGATAGTCCACCAGTGCCACTTGCGGGCGCATGCCAGCGTCCAGCAACTGTGCACATTCGGCACGATTACGCGCGGTCCAGACCTGGCAGCCCCAGCGCGTCAGCAGGCTGTTCATGCCGATCAGAATGCTGTCTTCGTTGTCGATGCACAGCACCTGCGCGCCACTCAACAACTTGCCGTTTATCTCACTGTTGGCGACTGGCGCCACGGTCTGCGCCCGCGCTAAGGGCACGCTGACACTGAACACCGTGCCGCGCCCCTCCCAGGAGCGAACCTGCAGCGTGTGGCCCAGCACGCGGCACAATCCGTCGGCAATCGCCAGCCCCAATCCCAGGCCTTTCTCCGCGCGGGTCTGGTGGCTGTCGAGGCGTTTGAACTCTTCGAAGATGACTTTTTGCTTGTCCAGCGCAATTCCCGGACCGCGATCCCACACCTCCAGACACAATTGCCCCTCGCGCCGCCGAACGCCTAGCAGTACCGGACCTCTGGCGTAACGGAACGCGTTGGTGAGGAAGTTCTGCAGGATTCGCCGCAGCAATTTGATGTCGCTGTAAACGCGCAAGGTGCTGCCGCGCACACGGAAGTCCAGGCCCTGTTCGCCGGCCAGCGCCTTGAATTCTGCCGCAAGGACGTCGAACAGCTCATTGATCGCAAACGCCTGAGGGTCAGGATTGATCTTGCCGTTTTCCAGGCGAGAAATATCCAGCAGATCGCTGATCAGGTCTTCGGCTGAGCGCAGTGAACTGTCCAGATGCCGGACCAGTTTCTGCGCTTCGTTGGACAAGCCGTCATCCTGGTGGGAGAGGGCAGCGGAGAACAGGCGGGCGGCATTCAACGGTTGCATCAGGTCATGGCTGACGGCCGCCAGAAAACGGGTCTTCGACTGGTTCGCCGACTCGGCAGTGCCCTTGG
>JALYPE010000364.1 GCA_030856525.1 Pseudomonadota bacterium
GGTGATCACCGGGCCGAACATGGGCGGTAAATCCACCTATATGCGCCAGACCGCCTTGATCGTGCTGCTTGCGCACATTGGCAGTTTTGTCCCGGCGGCGAGTTGTGAGCTGTCGCTGGTCGACCGGATTTTCACCCGCATCGGTTCCAGTGACGACCTCGCGGGCGGGCGCTCGACGTTCATGGTCGAAATGAGCGAAACCGCGAACATTCTGCACAATGCCACCGAGCGCAGTCTGGTGCTGATGGACGAAGTGGGACGCGGCACCAGCACCTTCGACGGCCTGTCCCTGGCATGGGCGGCAGCTGAACGTCTGGCGTATCTGCGTGCTTATACGTTGTTCGCCACCCACTATTTCGAGCTGACGGTATTGCCGGAAGCCCAGCCGCTGGTAGCCAACGTGCACCTGAATGCGACCGAACACAACGAGCGCATTGTCTTCCTTCACCACGTATTGCCGGGGCCGGCCAGCCAGAGTTATGGCTTGGCGGTGGCGCAACTGGCCGGTGTGCCAAGCGAAGTGATCGTGCGTGCCCGCGAGCACCTCGGTCGGCTGGAAGCCACGGCGCTGCCACATGAAGCTCCGAAGCCAGTCAAAGGCAAACCGGCCGCGCCACAGCAGAGCGACATGTTCGCCAGCCTGCCGCATCCGGTGCTGGATGACCTGGCTAAACTCGACCTGGATGACATGACCCCGCGCCGTGCGCTGGAAATGCTCTATTCACTAAAGACACGGATCTAACGCACTTGCCTGCAAGCTGTTAGAATCTCGCGCGGTTTGGGATGCTGCAGGCTACAGCCTGGCTTGCAGACTATCGCTCCCAAACCCGGCGACCCCAACGTGAAGGGGCTCCGCTGCAGCCGCCTGAGGAGAGAACTAGAAATGACCTTCGTCGTCACCGACAACTGCATCAAGTGCAAGTACACCGACTGCGTAGAAGTCTGTCCGGTGGACTGCTTTTACGAAGGCCCGAACTTCCTGGTGATTCACCCGGATGAGTGCATCGACTGCGCACTGTGCGAACCGGAATGCCCTGCCGTAGCCATCTTCTCGGAAGATGAAGTGCCTGCAGGCATGGAGAACTTCATTCAGTTGAACGTCGAGCTGGCTGAGATCTGGCCGAACATCACTGAACGTAAAGATCCACTGCCCGATTCTGCGGCATGGGATGGTAAGAAAGACAAGATCGAACACCTCGAACGCTGATTCTCGTGTGTTCCGAAAAGGCCCTTCGCGGGCCTTTTTACTTTTTTGCAGGCAAAAAAAGGGGCGGTTTGACCCGCCCACATTTTTTCCCTATTCCCTGTGTTCCTTTGCATCGTCCTGATGAATTGCTTCCTGCAATGTCCTTTTCCCTCATCCCTGAAGGTCGTGCCTGTCCGTCGGCACAGCCCTGATACTAGAGGGTTTTCAGACAAGAGCAATCGGGGCCGAGGACGGATGTTGAGAGGTAAAACTTGACGCGGATTCCGAAATATTCATAGTAATCAGCAGTTTGGGCGAGACTCGTCTGGTCAGATGGCAGTGCACGGATGTGTAAAGATAACGAACACTTACAAGAGAGTAATCCAAGGCTTACAGCTTTAGGCTACAAGTAACAGCACTCATTGACGGGAATTTCAGGCAACAAAAAGCCCCAAACCAGTCGGGGCATTCTGTACATGCAGAGCGCGTTTATTGAAACAACGACTCGCTCGAAAGACCATTTTTTTCGAGAATTTCCCGAAGGCGTTTAAGCCCCTCTACCTGAATCTGTCTGACCCGCTCACGGGTCAGGCCAATTTCCAGGCCCACATCCTCAAGCGTACTGCTCTCGTGCCCGCGCAGGCCGAAGCGGCGTACCACCACCTCACGTTGCTTGTCGGTCAGTTCCGAGAGCCATTGATCAATGCTCTGCGACAAGTCGTCATCCTGCAGCAACTCGCATGGATCGGTCGGGCGGTCATCGGTCAAAGTATCCAGCAAGGTTTTGTCCGAATCCGGCCCCAGTGATACGTCGACTGAAGAAACCCTTTCGTTCAGGCCCAGCATGCGCTTGACCTCTGCAACCGGTTTTTCCAGCAGGTTGGCGATTTCTTCCGGTGAGGGTTCGTGATCGAGCTTCTGCGTGAGCTCGCGCGCAGCCCGCAGGTACACGTTGAGTTCCTTGACCACATGAATCGGCAGCCGGATCGTCCGGGTCTGATTCATGATCGCGCGTTCGATGGTCTGACGAATCCACCATGTCGCATAGGTCGAAAATCGAAATCCACGTTCGGGATCGAATTTTTCCACCGCGCGAATCAGCCCGAGGTTCCCCTCCTCGATCAGATCCAGCAGCGACAATCCGCGATTGACATAGCGCCTGGCAATTTTCACCACCAGCCGCAGGTTGCTTTCAATCATGCGTTTGCGCCCGGCCGGATCACCACTTTGCGACAAACGTGCAAAGTGAACTTCTTCTTCCGGGGACAGTAGAGGGGAAAAGCCGATTTCATTGAGATACAGCTGCGTGGCATCGAGAGCGCGCGTGTAATCGATGTATTTGTGTTGCTTCAACGAAGTGGAGTTTTTGGATTTGGCACGAACGGAAGGTGGAGCAGCCCCTTCATCATTCGACATCGAATCCGTACCGATATCGGCCTCCATAAGGAGAACCTCATCGCCGATGTCAAACTCCGGCACTTCTTTACTGAGAGCCATTGTTATAGTCCTTTGGTGAGTTCGACCTCAAGCTCAAGCGACGCCCTAATCCTTGGCAACGCTGAGCCTGTCCCCTCTACGCGACGGAACAGGCTGGAAAGCAATCAACGACGCGGCAGGAATTGCAGCGGATCTACAGGTTTACCTTGTCGGCGAATCTCAAAATGCAGTTTCACCCGGTCTGTACCCGTTGACCCCATTTCGGCAATTGTTTGCCCGACCTTGACCTGCTGCCCCTCCCGAACCAACAGCCTGCGGTTATGTCCGTAGGCACTGACGTAGGTATCGCTGTGTTTGATGATGACTAATTCGCCGTAGCCCCTTAAGCCACTCCCGGCGTATACCACCGTCCCATCAGACGCAGCTAAAACAGGCTGTCCCAAATCTCCGGCGATATCAATTCCTTTATTCAAACTGCCGTTTGAAGAGAATTTTCCAATCAGAATGCCATTGGAAGGCCATCCCCAGCCGGTCGGGGCTGGGCCTGCAGGAGGCATTGGGGCGGCAGACGGTTTGTTTGCGACGGACGGTATAACCCCCGTAGAGCCCCCGGTCGCACCTGCTGCCGGGCGGCGGAACACCGTGGTTTTACTCGACGATGAAGGCGTTGAAGTTGTTGAACTGGTCACCGTTGTTGGTGTTGAACCAGTGCGTCCATCGAAGCGAATCGTCTGGCCCGGACGGATAGTGTATGGCGCAGGAATATTGTTCCGTGCCGCTAGCGCCTTGTAATCCCAGCCGTAGCGGAAAGCGATAGAGAACAAAGTGTCTTTTGGTCGGACCACGTACTGACCTGTGGTCACTGCCGGACGCTGAGCCGCGGCCTTGTTGCGATCAACGACGCGCACGTCGCTGGATTTGTTGCTGGAACAACCAACCAGCAAGGTGCTCAAGACAAGGCCAGTCACCAGGCGCTGAAAGCTCGTTGTACCCATTCGCTGCGCAATGACTGTGAGACTCACCCGCCGCTCCCTTTGTGGTGGCTGAAACATGAACGCCTGTATCAGGCTTGAAATATGTCGCCAGTATAACTGGCTGCCGGACTTTAACCGGCAACAAGGTAGAAACGAAAAATTCATCTCGTTAAGT
>JALYPE010000372.1 GCA_030856525.1 Pseudomonadota bacterium
CCTCTATTCCTGTAGTTGCTTCCGAGCACCGCGAGGCTGCGTCCAGCTCTGACTGCCGGAAATGACTTGGCGAGGACTGCGTCCTGGAACGCAGCCTCGCAGGCTCGGCAGCTGCTACGGCTCTACGTCAGTAAGAGTAGCGCATCATCGCATTGGGCAAGTGTCGCAGGGCGAAGAAGCTGAACAGTGCCAACATCGCCGGCAGGATCAGCCACCAGACTCTGAAGGGGATGGCCTCGAGCTGCAGCTTGCGCTGATTAAGCCCCAGGCTCGCCGCACACACGCATGAAGCCAACATGGCGCCAGCCACCACGTCAGTGGGCCAGTGCGCGCCCAGGTAGACCCGGGAAAGCGCGATCATCAGCGCCGGGATACACGCAATGAATAACCACGTCAGGCGCATTCTTGGCGGCTGTCCACGACCGGCCAGCACGGCCAGCGTCAAAAACAGCGCAAAGGCGCCAGAGGCGTGACCGCTGGGCATGCTGTAGGTGGTCAGTGGATCGCTGAGTACTTCCGGACGCACCCGGGCAAAAAACTGTTTGGTGAATGTGTTGGCCAGAGCGGTCAATAGCAGCGTGCTGCCGGCGAAAACCGCTTGCCGCCATTGCCGCGTCAGCAACAGCAAAGTCGTCAGCAGAATGCTGAACAGGAGCATGTTGCGGAATTCGCCGATCAGCGTGAAGGTGACAGCGATTTCGTCAAGGGTAGCGCTGCGATGTTCCTGCACCAGGGTCATAACACCCTGATCAAGCGCAGTCAGGTGCGGATAGCCGATGAACAGTCCCGCGAGAATCAACAGGCCCATGCTGGAGATCAAAATGGTCGCCTTGCGGTGCCGGCGCAAACTGCTGGTCACGCTCAAACCGACCATCACCGCGATACTGCCGGCGACGATTCCGGCTTGCATCCAGAAACCTTCCGGCAGTGGCAGACGAATCGCTGCCCCGGTGGCCCAACCGGGCAACAGATACGCCACGCTCCAGCCAGCGGCAGCCAATAGACTGACCGCGGCGAAGCGCGGGAAAGGCATGTCGCACATGCCGGCAACCATTGGCAGCATCGGGCGCAATGGGCCGATGAATCGTCCCACCAGCAAACTGGCGATACCGTAGCGCTGGAAGTAGGTTTCGGCGCTGGCAATCCATTCCGGGTGATGGCGTAGCCCAGGCAAACGCCGGATGTTCTGGTGGAAATGGCGACCGATGAAGTAGGAAACGATGTCGCCCAGCACCCCGGCAACAAATCCCAACAACAGCGTCTCGCTCAAGGACAGTGCCCCGCTGCCGGCCAGCACGGCCACGGCAAACAGCAACACCGTGCCGGGCACGACCAGCCCGGCAATCGCCAGGCATTCCACGAAGGCCACGATGAATACTGCCGCAGCCAGCCATTGCGGGTTTGCCGCCAGCCATCCGGTGATGCTATCGAGCCATGGGCCCATAAAAACAACTCCATTGAATGTTCAAAATTCCTGGTTGATGTATACCACCGCCACGGCGCCGCGAATCCTTGTGGGAGCGGGCTTTAGTGGTGAGGGGATTTATCCCCGTCGGGTCGCGAAGCGGCCCCGCGACCCCCGGATACAGTGTCTCAAAGATGGGCATTCACTTGGGTTGCGACTGCTTCGCAGTCGACCGGGGATAAATCCCCCCACCACAAAAGCCCGATCCCACGGGATGTTCATAATTCACAACAACAAAAAATAATCCCGCCCTTCGACCTGCCCCCGGCGCAGCGGGTTCCTCGTGCAATACGGCGCGTACGCTGCGTCGACGAAGCGGTACAGCAAATGCTCGTCACGCCCCGTCGGAATGCCCAATCGGGTGGTCTGGATGATTTGCGCCGGTTCTGCGCCGACATCATCCACCAGCATCCATTCGTGGTCGAAACGTTTCGCATCCCACATCGGCACCTTCAAACCCAGGGCCTTGCACAGCAACGTTTGCCCGGCGCAAAGTTTTTGCGAGGGGCGAGGGCGGCCCTGAGCATCGGGATTGTTCAACAGCATCTGCGCCAGGCTCGCTGGCCCGCTCAACTCATCGATCCATGGATAGGCGGATTTAATGAGCACTGCATTTCCGGGGCCCTTGGCGCTGAAGTTCAGCGAATCGCCACCGCGGGCGTAATACATATAGATGTAGCCGCCGTCCAGAAACAAAGCCTTACGCTTTTCTGTGTAGCCGAGGGACGCATGGCTGCCTTTTTCGGCCAAATAATAGGCTTCGGTTTCAATAATTCGTGCCGACAGCCACAACTCGCCGACCCGATGGCGGATGACTTTGCCCAGCAAATCTTTCGCGAGCGTTTGCGCGTCGCGGTCGAAAAAGCCATCAGGCAGGGGGTTGGCGGGGAGCTTTGGGGGAGAACTGGACATGACGATGGACGGTTGCGCAGGCCAAATGTGACAGGATGATATCAACTTCAGCCTTAATCACCGCTGAACGTCGAGTTTTTACAGTTCATTTCGACCATCCGCCCCTCACCGCTGTCCGTAGGACGGCGCGACAGCTATAATCTGCCGCTTT
>JALYPE010000374.1 GCA_030856525.1 Pseudomonadota bacterium
GTCATCGGCCTTGAGCGAAATTACTTCAAGAGCCGGGTCTGGCGGCGGCGGTACCTCCAGCGGCCCGGTAATCGCCACGGGCTCTGCTTTCTACCAGACCAGCTATGACCCAAAGGACTGGCGCGGCACGATCAAATCATTCGGGTTCACTTCATCGAACACCGTAAACACTTCCACGACGATGTGGAACACTGACCAGACCATCGTTCCCTTAGCCACGGCACCCATATACCAGTCATGGAACACTACAGCTAACGTCGTCGTGCCCTTGGTTTACTCCAGATTTTCCTCAGCACAACAAGCCACACTCAACCAGAGCGTGCCTAACGGGCTCTCTGGCACTCAACTGGTTGAATGGGCCAAAGGTACAAACATCACAGGCCTGAAAGTCCGCACCGCGTTGCTTGGCGACATCATCAATTCACCATTGGTACTGGCTTCTCCCACTGAACAAACCGCTGCCGATCTGGCGGGTGACCCGAGCTATACCACCTACCTGGCCAAAAAATCCACCGGCATGACATCCAGCCTTGTGGTCAATGCCAACGATGGTTTTGTCAGTGTCATCGATACCAAAGACGGTAAGCGACGCTATGCGTACATGCCGTCAAGCGCGCTGTCTTTATTGCGCTATATCGCCGATCCCACATACGTTGATGGGGTCAGCCACAAATTTTTGGTGGACGGTCAGGTCGGCGTATTCGACTCAAAGGTCGGCGACACATGGAAAACCGTGGCAATTGGTGGCACTGGGGCGGGTGGCAGGACGTTTTACGGGCTGCAGTTGTTCGACGGCGCGTCGAACACTATAAACGCCATGTGGGAAATCAGCGCGCCGGGCACGTCGACCCCTGCGAACGCGTTCAATGACCTGGGGTACGCCTACGCCCGTCCAGAAGTCGCGCGCTTGCCCGATGGCCAATGGGCCGCGTTTATTTCCAACGGCTACGGGAGCCATTCCGGCGTGGCAGCGTTATACGTGGTGAACGTAGTCACCGGCGCGCTGATCAGGAAAATCGTCGTGGACAGCACCGTAACCAATAATGGTCTTTCGTCCGTGAAGCTCAGAGTCAATGCCTCGAATACTGTGGAAGCAGCTTATGCCGGCGATCTGAAAGGTCGTATGTGGAAATTTCAGTTCAGCGGCGAAGACCCGAACGGTTGGGGATTAGCATTCGCTGGCAAGCCACTGTTTACCGCACCCATGACACCGTCCGGCGCGACTCAACCGATCACCGTACAGCCGTTGCTCGCGGACAATCCCGTTGGCGGCAAGATGGTGTTTTTCGGCACGGGTAAATTCAACGAAACGGCTGACAAGACGAACAAGGATCTGCAAGCGTTCTATGCAATTTGGGATGCCGAGGGTGGCTTGGGACAAATCCCGATTTCAAGCCTGCAAGCTCAGTCGATCTCCGGGGTTTCGGGTCAGGTCGTAACGGTCAGTCAGAACGACACCACGTATCCAGCCAAGAAAGGCTGGTACCTGCCGCTGGTGTATAACAACGCGCTGACCGGCGAAAGAGTGATCAACCAAGCCAGTTTGGTGTTGGGGCGGATCATTTTCACCACCGCCAGCGTGGACACCACCGACCCTTGCTCCAGCTTTGGCTCCGGCAAGCTGGTCGAACTCGACGCTTTCACCGGTAAGATGCTCAACTATGCGGTGCTTGACACCAACAACGATGGGCTCGTTGATAGCAACGACGCCATTTCCGCCGGCGTTGTCTTCAGCGGCGGGATCCCCACGCTGAATGCCATCGTCGACGGCGCATTGCGAAAAGTCGTGACTGACTCCAGTGGTGGCATCACTACGTTGATAGAAAAGGGCGACGGCGGCGGAAGCCGTCGCATCATGTGGCGACAAATACAGTAAGCGAGAGCTGAGCATGCGCAGAACCAACCGAGGCTTTACCCTGATCGAAATCCTGATTGTGGTGGCGATCATCGGCATCATCATTACCATCGGTTACCCCAGCCTCACTGAATACGTGAATAAGGGGCGACGGGCGGAAGTGGCAGGACTACTGTCCGAGCAGGCGCAGATTCTCGAACGGTTTTATACGAACAAGAATGTCTACTCCGGCGCGACCGGTCTCAGCGGTGGTAATGATTTCTACGAAATCAAGTCGGACCTGGCTGATCAGTCGTTCACGCTGACCGCAGTGCGAAGGGTCGGTAAAGCCATGGCAACGGATAAGTGCGGCGACTTCAAAATAAACAACACCGGTGCCCGCACCGTGGAAGGTAACAAATCAGGCGTGGTGGCCAAAGACTGCTGGGGTCGCTGAGTTTTTCTTGGGGCGCCCTTTGCGCCCTGTCTATTTCCCGGTTGGATAAGAAACATGACCGTGCAACAACAAGTGGTGATTGTCGGCGGTGGAGTGATTGGCCTGCTGACGGCATTTAACCTCGCATCAGAGGTGCGCAGCGTGGTGCTGCTGGATCGCGCGAATGTCGGCCAAGAATCGTCATGGGCCGGGGGTGGTATCGTTTCGCCGCTTTACCCGTGGCGTTACAGCTCGGCCGTTACGGCGTTGGCGCACTGGTCGCAGGATTTTTATCCACAGCTGGGCGAGCGTCTGTCTGCAGCGACCGGGGTTGATCCTGAAGTTCATACCACCGGGTTGTACTGGCTCGATCTGGACGACGAAGCCGATGCGCTGGCATGGGCCAAACGGGAGAATCGCCCGCTGCGGGCGGTGGATATTTCGGTGGTCCATGATGCGGTGCCGGTGCTGGGTAGCGGATTCTCTCGCGCCATCTACATGGCTGACGTCGCCAATGTGCGCAATCCACGCTTGGTCAAGTCGCTCAAGGCGGCGCTGCTGGCGCTGCCGAACGTGACGATTCATGAGCAATGCGAAGTCAGCGGCTTCATTCGTAACGGCGATAGAGTCGTCGGGGTGCAAACCAGCACGGGCGACGTTCATGCAGAGCAGGTGGTTTTGACCGCAGGCGCCTGGAGCGGGGAGCTACTCAAAAAGCTCGGGCTCGAATTGCCGGTAGAGCCGGTAAAAGGCCAGATGATTTTGTACAAATGTGCGGCGGATTTCCTGCCGAGCATGGTGCTGGCCAAAGGTCGTTACGCGATTCCCCGTCGCGACGGACACATTTTGATCGGCAGCACGCTGGAGCACGAAGGATTCGACAAGACGCCTACCCATTCCGCACTGGAAAGTCTGAAAGCCTCGGCGGTTGAGCTGATCCCCGCATTGGCGGACGCCGAAGTGGTGGGGCACTGGGCTGGCTTGCGTCCGGGATCGCCGGAGGGCATTCCTTACATCGGGCAGGTTCCGGGCTTCGAAGGGTTGTGGCTCAACTGCGGGCATTACCGAAATGGTCTGGTGCTGGCGCCGGCATCGTGTCAGTTGTTTACCGATGTGATGTTGGGAAGGGCGCCGATCATTGATCCGGCGCCGTATGCGCCGGATGGGCGTATTTGACAGCACCAATCGAAAGATCGCAGCCTGCGGCAGCTCCTGCAAGGGGATGCGTGCCGCAGCAGATTGCAATCTCTCCCAAGCCTCAGTCGAGACCGAATTTTTTCAGCCGATAGCGCATGGACCGGAATGAAAGGTTCAAGCGCTGCGCCGCTGCCGTGCGGTTCCAGCGGGTTTCTTCCAGTGCTTGCAGGATCAGTTTGCGTTCGACGTTATCGAGATAATCTTCCAGGTTATCGACGCGCTTCAGGTCAGGCGGGCCGTTTTCAGCACTGCAATTGCCTTCCGCCAAA
>JALYPE010000129.1 GCA_030856525.1 Pseudomonadota bacterium
CCCGCCGCCAGTACGATGCCGAGGCGAATCGCACTGACCTTGCCCAGACCTCCGGCCAATCGCCCGACGGCAAACAACAACGGCAGCTTGATGGCGATCAGCAAGAGCGTCAGCCCCAACACGGTAACCGGCGCAGTGAGCAGCAAGCTCAAGTTCGCGCCCATACCAACGCTGATGAAAAACAGTCCCAGCAGCAAACCTTTGAACGGTTCGATCTGCGCTTCCAGTTCGTGGCGGTACTCGGAATCCGCCAGCAGCAAGCCGGCGAGGAATGCCCCGAGCGCCATGGACACGCCGACCTGATCCATCAACCACGCCGTGCCGATCACCACCAGCAACGCCGTGGCTGTCGAGACTTCAGGCAAACCGGTTTTGGCTACCACGCGGAACACCGGGCGCAGCAGATAACGTCCGCCGATCACCACCACGGCAATGCCGCCCAATACCCGCAAGCCGTGATTGATGTCTTCAGCCGTGCTGGTGGTTTGATCACTGCCGGCCAGCAGCGGCACCATCGCGATGAGCGGGATCGCGGCGATGTCCTGGAACAACAGTATCGCGAACGCCAGCCGCCCGTGGGGGCTGGTGAGCTCCTTGCGTTCGGCAAGGCTTTGCAAACCAAACGCGGTGGAAGAGAGCGCCAGGCCCAGGCCCAGCACAATGGCGCTGTTCAGCGCCTGCCCGAACACATACAACGCGACACCGCCGATCACTGAGGCCGTCAGCAGCACTTGCGCCAGGCCGACGCCGAACACCGCTTTGCGCATCACCCACAAACGTCGCGGCGACAGCTCCAGACCAATAATGAACAGCAGCAACACCACCCCAAGTTCCGAGATATGGCTGACGCTTTGCGGATTACCGATCAAACCCAGCACTGATGGGCCGATGATCACACCGGCAAACAAATACCCGAGCACCGCCCCCAGTTGCAGGCGCTTGGCCAGCGGAACGGTGAGCACTGCCGCCAACAGGAATACGACGGCGGCTTGCAACAGGTTGCCTTCATGGGGCATGGGGGACTCCAGAACACGATACGGCGGGGCTCACAAGGATAAAGCGTGAGGTGGCTAACGTCAGCCTGAGACATGGAAGATTGTATGAATGAGCGGTTGTTGCGGATTTACAGGCATCAATAAGGAATGTTTCGTTAACGCCGCAGTCGGAGTGCTGTCATGAAAACATTACCGGAGGTTCACCCATGAACAACAAGACCCTTATTGCCAGCCTCGCCCTTGTTGCCGGGATGGCCAGTGTCAGCGCGATGGTTCAGGCAGATGAACCGCACAAGACTGTCCAGCCTAGCTCCACCAACACCCGCGAGCTGGTCGAAAACGATCGCGCCCCGGACATTTACATGCGTGCCGACAAGGCCATCGACTGGAAAGCCAAAGGCCTGAAAGCGCCTGGCAAAGAAGAACAGTGGGTTGAGAACAACGGCAAATACATGCGTGTGAAGACTACCAACGGAACGATCGTGGAAATCACCCCGGTCAAGAAGTGATCGGTCTTCTGTGATTCGCTGGCCATGGAGGGCCAGAACGTTACGCGTTCAGATCATTTCCCCCTTGTCCCACAAATGCACCAATTCGCCAGGCGCCTGGTCCTCAGGCACTTTCAGCACCATCCGGTCATCCTTTTCATTGAGCCCATAGCGCACTTCGATTTGATAGAAGCGCTGGTCACTTTTGCCTGAGCTTTCCTGAGTCAGCGGCAGGCAACCTTCGAGTATCGTGCAGATGCGCTCGCGTTGAGAGATATCGCATTGCGCGAACTCGATTTCGCGAGGGCGCGACAGCGCATGGATCGGTGCAAAACCACCCTGGCGAGACAGCCGCACCACGGCTTCATCGCCCAGTATAGGCAGGGTTTTCATGCAGCCTCCTCAGTCAGTTTGACCCCCACTTCAGCCCAGGCTTGAGCGACCGCTTGAACCTCATCAGCACCGAAACTCCTGCGCGCATGAGCCACAGTCAATAAAGCGAATTGTTCGAATGTCGCGTCGCTGGACAGTTGTTTGTCGCACAACGTGTCATACCAGATGCGTCCGGCTTTCTCCCAGGCAAATCCGCCCAGCGCCACGGCCGTCAGATAAAAGGCGCGGTTGGGAATACCCGAATTGATGTGCACGCCGCCATTGTCCTCCTGGGTTATGACGAATTTTCGCATGTGATCCGGTTGTGGATCCTTGCCGAGCAGCGGGTCGTCGTAGGCGGTGCCGGGATGCGACATCGAGCGCAACCCGATGCCTTTGATTCGAGGCGTGAGCAGGTCGGCGCCGATCAGCCAGTCGGCCTCTGCAGCCGCCTGGCGCAGCACGTATTGCTTGATCAACACGCCAAAGACGTCGGAAATCGACTCGTTCAAGGCGCCGGATTGGTTGGCGTAGATCAAACCGGCTTCACTTTCGATCACTCCATGGGACAGCTCGTGGCCGATGACGTCCAGTGAACGAGTGAAACGCTCGAAAATCTCGCCATCGCCGTCACCGAACACCATCTGCGCCCCATTCCAGAAAGCGTTCTCGTAATCCTGGCCATAATGCACGCTGCCGATCAGCGCGAAGCCCTGATTGTCGATGGAATCGCGACCGAATACTGTCCAGAAAAAATCATGGCTGGCGCCCAGGGCATCGTAGGCTTCGTCGACCGCTGGATCGCCTGTAGCGGCTTGGCCCTCAAGCCGGGCGGGCATCCCGGGCAGAAGCATTTTGCCCTGCGCGTCATGCACGCTGCGTTGCGCCAGGCCAGGTTGACCGCGTTGTGGCAGCAGCGTAGTGGCCGGAGGACGTTGCGGCGGTGCCGGGGTGTGGCGAAGCGTGCGGACGTGGGTCAGCGTGGTCAGCGCACTGGAGCGCTGACGCTCGGAACCATGGGCAATGATTCGGTTGAGAATGTACGGTGGGATGAAACTGTGCAGCGGTCGTGAGTCGGTCATCAGAGCGTCCTTACCCGAGTACGAAGTCGTTACTCATGTGAGCCGGCGGGAGGCTTTCGGTTCCATGGATTGCCATCGGCAGCCAATTCTGCGAAAAACTCCCTCCGCGCCCTTACATCCGGGCGACTGTTAACGAGTAAGGCGCATGAACGACGAATTGCAAATTTTTGATCTGGAGTCGGGTGAGGGAAAAGCTGCTGTCAAAGGCGCGCTGATCACCACCCAGTATCGCGGGTGGCTGGAGGACGGCACTGAGTTTGATTCTTCCTACAGCCGGGGCAAGCCGTTTCAATGCGTGATCGGGACGGGGCGGGTCATCAAAGGCTGGGATCAGGGAATCATGGGCATGCGCGTCGGCGGCAAGCGCAAATTGCGGGTGCCAGCGCATCTGGGGTATGGCGAACGAACGATGGGGACGATTCCGCCGAATTCGAATCTGGTTTTCGAGATCGAGTTGCTGGAGGTGCTGACGCGGGATGATTGATTTGTTGGCTGTTACCCAGTGACTGGTGTCCCGATGGGGCTTCATGCGGCGATGGGGCTTCATGTGGAGAGGGGCTTGCAGTGGCGGGAAGGCAAGCCCCCTCACCACAAAGCCTGAAATCGCGGATGATGTGAACGCAAACAAACCTGTGGGAGCGAGCCTGCTCGCGATGGCGTGGAGAGGTGTTTACGCTGATGAAGACCGTGCCGGGCTCTACCTTAACGCAACGTATATCCACTATCCACAACCCAGTCCTGCCCATAAACGCTGCGCGCTCCACGCCCCAGCTGAAACAGAATTACCTCGGCCACTGCCTCCGGCTCCAGAAACTTGCCACCCAGCAACCGTTGATTGACCACGTTCGCGACCTCGCCCAGTTGCTCCTCTGCCAGACCCAATGTCGACCAGATGGGAGTCGCCGTAGGGCCCGGCGAAACGGTGTTGATGCGAATCCCGAAAGGCGCGAGCTCAACCGCCAGGGTCCGGGCATGTGCGATCAATGCTGTTTTCGATGCGATATAAGCCGCCAGACCCGGAAACGTCACGCCCGCCAGAAACGTACCGATGAACACTACCGATGCCGATTCGGCGAGGTGGTCGCGCAAACAGGCCAGTGTATTCAACGCGCCGGCCCCGTTTACTGCCCATTGCCGATCGAACGCCGACACGTCCAAACCATCAGCCAGTTGCGCTATACCCGCGTTAGGCACAACAAAATCCACCGGGCCCAGATCTTTGGCGCGCTGGGCCAGCCTGGCTAAATCTTCTGCGCGAGTCACGTCGCCGGCAACCCACGTCAGTTGCCCGTCGAACACTTCAGCCAACTCCGCTAAAGCGCCTGCCTGACGTGAAATCGCCAGCACACGCGACCCTCGTTCCAACAATTGCCGAGTAACGGCCAAGCCGATGCCGGAGCTGGCGCCGGTGACTACGGCGAGGCAATTCAAAAATTCATTTTGCATACCGCGAATCCTCTTTTTGATAAACAACATGAATAAGTGCTGCGATCAAAAGTTTTTGAACGCGTCACTGCAGATCAAAAATCGCGCCAGTTCAGGAAGCCATGTAACTCGGGGCGTGGGGCAGGGGTGGAGTTTTTTTGACTCGTTTGCAGAAGAGTCAATAACACCTGTAATATAGTCATTATGACTATTTAACAGTTTCCTTCGGATGCGTGGGGCAACCACGTAACCAGACCAAGGGTCGGTGAGCGGCTTGTTTCCACACGCCCAACGATTTACTGTATATCCACACAGTAAAAGGCGTGCCCCCATGGAACTCATCGACAAGCTCAGCATTCTCGCCGACGCCGCCAAGTACGACGCGTCCTGCGCCAGCAGTGGGGCGCCAAAGCGCAGTTCGGAGAGCAAGAGCGGGCTGGGTTCGACCAACGGCATGGGTATTTGCCACAGCTACACACCTGATGGGCGCTGCGTTTCGCTGCTCAAAATCCTGCTGACCAATTTCTGTTTGTATGACTGCCAGTACTGCGTTAACCGCCGTTCCAGCGACGTGCCACGCGCGCGCTTCACGCCGGAAGAAGTGGTGACGCTGACGATGGATTTCTATCGACGCAATTGCGTCAGCGGGCTGTTTCTCAGCTCCGGTATCATTCGTTCAGCCGACTACACCATGGAGCAGCTGATCCGTGTGGCGAAGCTGTTGCGCGAGGATCATGAATTTCGCGGCTACATTCATCTCAAGACCATTCCCGAGGCCGACCCGGCGCTGATCGCGGAAGCGGGGCGGTATGCCGATCGCCTCAGCGTCAATATCGAACTGCCGACCGATGCCAGCCTGCAAACCCTGGCGCCGGAGAAGCAGATGGGCTCGATCAAGCAAGCGATGAAGACTATCTACACCGGCGAACAAACGGTGCTCAATGAACCACGTTCGCCGAAATTCGCCCCGGCCGGGCAAAGCACGCAAATGATCGTCGGCGCCGATGACACCGACGACAGCACCATTCTTCACGGTGCGCAGGCCCTTTATGGCAATTACAAATTGCGCCGGGTGTACTACTCGGCGTTCAGCCCGATTCCCAACAGTCCGAAAAGCGTGCCGTTGGCTGCGCCGCCATTGATGCGCGAGCACCGACTGTATCAGGCTGATTTTCTGCTGCGCAGTTACGGTTTCAAGGCGGGTGAACTGTTCAAAGGCCCCGGGCATCTGGCGCTCGACATCGACCCGAAGCTGGCCTGGGCGCTGGAGAATCGCGAGGTGTTTCCGCTGGATCTCAATCGCGCTGAAGCGTCCTTGATCGCACGCATTCCCGGCATCGGCCTGCGTACCACCGAGCGACTGGTTGAGCTGCGCCAGCAGCGTCGTATCCGTTATGAGGATCTGGCGCGGATGCGCTGCGTCCTCGCCAAGGCCAAGCCGTTTTTCATCACCAGCGATTACCATCCGCAGCAGGCCGAAGTCACCAGCCACATGCTGTATCAGCAACTGCGCGACCGGCCGCAACCGCAGCAGATGGGGTTGTGGGGATGATTAATCTGGACTGCGACGACCTGTTCGACGTCTGGCGTCAGCAAGCCCGCTGGCTGCTCAGCCACGAGGTTGACCCCAGTCAGGTCAGCTGGGCCAGCGAAGGAGTAGCCGACCTGTTCGCCAGCGACAATGCGCCGCCGGACACGCAAGGCCCGTTTCAAGCGCGGATCCCGCGAGCATTGCTCGACACCCTCGAAAGTGCTGCGCGCTATCGCGGAGACCAGCGCTGGAGCCTTCTCTACGAAGTGTTATGGCGGGTCAGTCACGGTGACCGTACGGCAATGATGGCCGGTGACAAACTGGGCAGCGAACTGCAGCGCAGAATCAAGCAGGTCCGGCGTGAAGCCCATCATCTGCATGCTTTCGTGCGCTTCGTCGAAACACCGCTCAGCGAAGGCCCGCAGTACGTTGCCTGGCATGAGCCAGCGCACGACATTCTGCACAGCGCCAGTGAGCACTTCATCGGTCGCATGGGCCGCCATCGCTGGTTGATTGCCACTCCTCGCGACGGGGTTTATTACGATGGCGAACAGTTGATTCACCAGCGACAGTGCCCGCCTGAATGGCAGCAACTGGCGAAGAACGTAGACGATCCGCACGGGCAGATGTGGCTGACGTATTACAGCCACATCTTCAATCCGGCGCGGCTGAACCCGAAAGTCATGCAAGGGCATTTGCCAGCGCGATTCTGGAAAAATCTGCCGGAGGGCGCGCTGATTCCCGGCCTGATCACCCAGGCGCGCACCGGAAAACAACAGGACGGACAAGCCAGCAGTATCAAGGGCAGGGGCGGCAAGCGCATCGCGTTAGGTGAGCAGGAGCGCAGTCAGCGCTCATGAAAAAGCCCCCCATCGCGTGAGCAATGGAGGGCCTGGGAGTCGCAGAGGTCAGATCAGACTTTGACGATCCAGCCTGCCGGCGCTTCGATGTCGCCGGTTTGCACACCGGTCAGCTCTTTGTAGAGCTTCTGGGTGATCGGGCCGACTTCGGTTTCGCTGTGGAAAACGTGCAGGTGATCGTTGTAGCTGATGCCGCCGATCGGGCTGATCACCGCAGCGGTACCGCAGGCACCGGCTTCCTTGAAGTCCGACAGCTTGTCGATGAACACATCACCTTCAATCACTTCCAGGCCAAGACGGGAACTGGCCAGTTCGATCAGCGACAGGCGGGTGATGCCCGGCAGAACCGAAGGCGACTTCGGCGTGATGAACTTGTTGTCGTGGGTGATCCCGAAGAAGTTGGCCGAGCCGACTTCTTCGATTTTCGAGTGGGTCATCGGATCAAGGTAGATGCAGTCAGCGAAATTGGCTTTCTTCGCTTGGGAACCTGGCATCAGGCTGGCGGCATAGTTGCCACCGACCTTGGCCGCGCCGGTACCTTGCGGGGCTGCACGGTCGAAGCTGGAG
>JALYPE010000391.1 GCA_030856525.1 Pseudomonadota bacterium
CTCCAACTCGCTATCGACTTGATCCGCCGCCCGTCGGTGACACCGATCGACGCCGATTGCCAGAAGCTGATGATGCAGCGCCTGGGCGACGCCGGCTTTGCGCTTGAGCCGATGCGCATCGAAGATGTGGATAACTTTTGGGCGACCCACGGCAAACACGACGGGCCGGTGCTGTGCTTCGCCGGGCACACCGACGTGGTCCCGACCGGTCCCGTTGCTGCCTGGCAAATCGACCCGTTCAACGCGGTCATCGACGAGCACGGCATGCTCTGCGGCCGTGGCGCGGCGGACATGAAAGGCAGCCTGGCGTCAATGACCGTGGCCGCCGAACGCTTCGTCACCGACTACCCGGACCACCAGGGCAAGGTCGCTTTCCTGATCACCAGCGACGAAGAAGGCCCGGCGCACCACGGCACCAAAGCGGTGATCGAACGTCTCGCCGCGCGCAAGGAACGTCTGGACTGGTGCATCGTCGGCGAGCCGTCGAGTACCACCCTGGTGGGCGATGTGGTCAAGAACGGCCGTCGCGGATCGCTCGGGGCCAAACTGACCGTACGCGGTATCCAGGGCCACGTGGCCTACCCGCACCTGGCGAAAAACCCGATTCACCTCGCCGCCCCGGCGCTGGCCGAACTGGCCGCCGAACACTGGGACCACGGCAACGATTTCTTCCCGCCGACCAGTTTCCAGATCTCCAACGTTAATTCCGGCACCGGCGCGACTAACGTGATCCCGGGTGATCTGGTCGCGGTATTCAACTTCCGCTTCTCCACCGAATCCACGGTGGAAGGTCTTCAGAAACGTGTCGCCGACATCCTCGATAAACATGGCCTGGACTGGCACATCGACTGGGCGCTGTCCGGTCTGCCGTTTCTGACCGAGCCGGGCGCCCTGCTGGACGCCGTGGCGTCGAGCATCAAGGACATCACCGGGCGCGAAACCCGCGCATCCACCAGCGGCGGCACGTCCGACGGCCGCTTCATTGCGACCATGGGCACGCAAGTGGTCGAGTTGGGCCCGGTCAATGCGACGATCCATCAGGTCAACGAGCGTGTCCTCGCCGCCGACCTCGATGTGCTGACCGAAATCTACTACCAGACCCTGATCAAGTTGCTCGCCTGATGCTTGCCTGCCCGATCTGCAGTGAACCGCTGAACGCGGTAGACAATGGCGTGGCCTGCCCCGCCGGGCATCGTTTCGACCGCGCGCGGCAGGGTTATCTGAACCTGTTGCCGGTGCAGCACAAAAACAGCCGCGACCCTGGGGATAACCTGGCCATGGTCGAAGCCCGTCGCGACTTCCTGAACGCCGGGCATTACGCACCGGTGGCCAAACGTCTCGCCGAACTGGCTGCCAAGTACGCACCGCAACGCTGGCTCGACATCGGGTGTGGCGAGGGTTACTACACGGCGCAAATCGCCCAGGCCTTGCCCAACGCCGATGGCTACGCGCTGGACATCTCGCGGGAAGCGGTCAAACGCGCCTGCAAACGTGATCCGCAGCTGACCTGGTTGATCGCCAGCATGGCGCGCGTGCCGCTGGCGTCCGGCAGTTGCCAGTTTCTGGCCAGCGTCTTCAGCCCTCTGGACTGGGAAGAAGCCAAACGTCTGCTCAGCCCCGGTGGCGGTCTGATGAAAGTCGGTCCCACCAGCGGCCATCTGATGGAATTGCGCGAACGTCTTTACGACGAAGTGCGTGAGTACACGGATGACAAGCATCTGGCGCTGGTGCCGGCAGGCATGGTGTTGCAGCACAGCGAGACGCTTGAATTCAAACTGACCCTGGCCAGCGGCCAGGATCGTGCCAACCTGCTGGCGATGACGCCTCACGGCTGGCGCGCCAGTGCCGAACGACGGGCGGCGGTCATCGAGCAGGCAGAGCCGTTCGAGGTCACCGTGTCGATGCGTTACGATTACTTCGTACTTCAATAATTTTTGGCCTTGAGCGACAGCTTGAAGCCGGCTAAATCCGCGAATGGATTTTTCAGACCCGCAGTGAGGACATCCATGCGCCAACCCGATATCGAGATTTACCTGAAAGACGCCGACGTCGACTACAAGGCCGTCTCAGCCTGGCTCAGCACCGCGTTGGGCGCCTGCACTGACTGGGTGCAGAAAGGTCAGACGTACAAATGTACGGCCGGTAACGTGCCGGTCACCTGGCTGCCAAAAGCCGTAGGAAAATGGAACAGCCTGTACCTGGAAAGCGACCAGACGCCTTGGGAAGACGACATCGCCTGCGC
>JALYPE010000434.1 GCA_030856525.1 Pseudomonadota bacterium
GTCTCAACGCACCTGGACGCGGACCCTGGACGATCGACTGGGCGTGTCGTGGGAAGAGAATCGGCGCCAGGCTCGCACGCCAGCACCCACCCTGCCTGCCAGCGAGCCGCTGCTGGTGGACAAACCCGAGCACGTGATCGAGCGCGCGCCCGGCGAACTGATTCCACCCGACAACCCTTGGGGGTTCAAGCTGGAGGTACCGCTCCACAAGTACAACCGGGGCGAACTCTACAACCTGAGCATCGCTCGCGGCACGCTGACACGTGAGGAGCGTTACATCATCAATCATCACATGGTGCAGACGATTCTGATGCTCAGCCACCTGCCCTTCCCCAGTCACCTTGACACGGTGGCGGAGATCGCCGGCGGCCACCATGAAAAAATGGACGGCACCGGTTATCCGAAAAGGTTGAAGCGCGAGGACATGAGCCTGCCAGCGCGGATGATGGCGATTGCCGATATTTTCGAGGCATTGACCGCCGCGGACCGTCCGTACAAAAAAGCCAAATCGCTGAGTGAAGCGCTGGGCATCATGGCCACCATGTGCCGTGACGCCCACATTGATCCGGAACTGTTCGAGCTGTTCATCACCGCGCAGATCTATCGGCAGTACGCTGAACAATTTCTCGATCCGAAGCAGATTGATGAGGTGGACGCGCCTGGCCTGTTGGTCAAGGCAGGGTTGCGCCCTTGATCAGCAGTCAGTCAGACGCAGAAATATGGCGGCCAGTTGTTCGATCCCTGCCTGATCGTCAGCGCTGAAGCGGCCGAGCCTGGGGCTGTCGAGATCCAGTACGCCGATCAGCCTGCCGTCCTTCACCAGTGGCACGACCAATTCGCTGTTCGAGGCGCTGTCGCAGGCGATATGACCCGGAAACGCATGTACGTCTTCCACCCGCTGCGTCTGCAATGTCGCGGCCGCCGCGCCGCAAACGCCTCGGCCGAAGGGTATGCGCACGCAGGCAATCTGCCCTTGAAACGGTCCCAGTACCAACTCTTCATTGCGGTTCAGATAGAACCCGGCCCAGTTCAAATCATTGAGCTGGTTGTATAGAAACGCCGAAAACTGCGCCGCGTTGGCGATGAAATCGCGCTCGTCCGCCAACAATGATTGCAGCTGTGCATGCAGCATGCCGTAGCCTTCGAGGCCTTGGCCGCTTTGTTGTAAATCGATCATGCCTTGTGCTCCAACAGCTTGAGCCCGACCCAATAGCGGGCGAATTGATAGGCGCAACGTCCATTGCGATTGCCCCGGCCGGTAGCCCAGCGAACTGCTAGAATATCGAGTTCTTCATTGCGTTCCCAAGGCAGGCCGGCCTTGTCGGCCAGTTGCCCGATCCAGTGCTCGACGACGTTGAGAAAATGCTCCTGGGTAAACGGGTAAAACGACAGCCACAACCCAAAACGGTCGGACAGTGCGATCTTGTCTTCCACTGCCTCGCTGGGGTGCAGTTCGCCGTCTACGCGCTTCCAGTTTTCGTTATCGCTTTCCTTCTCCGGCACCAGATGGCGGCGGTTGGACGTGGCATATAACAAAACGTTGTCCGGGGCCTGTTCGAGCGAGCCATCGAGCACGCTCTTGAGCACGCGATAGTCGCCCTCGCCCGACTCGAACGACAGATCATCGCAAAACAGCACAAAACGTTGCGGTAATTTGGCAATCTGCTCGACCACCCGAGGCAAGTCGGCGAGATGATCGCGCTCGATCTCGATCAAGCGCAGGCCGTCCCCGGCATGTTCGGCCAGCAATGCACGCACCAGCGATGATTTGCCGGTGCCGCGCGAGCCCCACAGCAAAGCATGGTTTGCCGGCATGCCATCGAGGAACTGACGGGTATTGCGTCCCAGCTGTTCGAGTTGGCGATCAACGCCGATCAGGTCGGACAAGCGCATGTCGAGGCTGACCTCCAGCGGCAACAGAAAGCCGCTGCGCCCTTCGCGCTGCCAGCGCGCGGCCAGGCACTGCGTCCAGTCGATCGATTGCCGTGGCGCCGGCAACAAGGGTTCGATACGGGCCAGAACGGCATCGGCGCGTTCAAGAAAAGCATTCAATCGGGAATCCACGTCTTCTCCTCGGGCACGTTCACAGTAATGATGTCGGTACGACGACCAAACACAGTTTTTCGGTGTCCGCAGCGGTCCTTCAAGATGGACTGCGCCAGAACACCGGTTCCATGCATGATCGACTATGCTTGAGCAGCGAAGGGAAACGGAAGTGGTTCAACACCCAATGGATATCAAGTTCACCAACCGGCTGTCCTATAAACAGGCCCGGCTTACAGTGCTGGTCGGCTTCATTCTGGGTACGCTGCTCAGTCTGGTGCAAATCGGCATCGATTATGCCAGCGAAGACGCTTCCATCAACCGTGAAATACTGTCTTTGCTGGAAATCAGCCACAACCCCGCCTCGCGCATTGCCTACAACATCGACGCTGAACTCGCACAGGAACTGTCGCTGGGGTTGTTGCGCTCACCGGCAATCATCGGCGCGCACCTGACCGACAACAACGGCACCGTACTGGCCAGCGTCAAACGCCCGGGCTTGCAGAGCGGCTATCGCCTGATCAGCGACTCACTGTTCGGCGCCAACCGCCAGTTCGAAGACCGTTTATACCTCGATCACTTGCCAAACGAATCCCTCGGCACGCTGCGCCTCGACGTCGACACCTACTCCTTCGGTAGCCGTTTCCTGCGTCGTGCTGAAGTGACCCTGCTCAACGGCTTTGCTCGCAGCCTGCTGCTGACCGGCATTCTGCTGGCGTTGTTTTACGTGATGCTGACCAAACCCTTGGTGCGAGTGATCCGTGAACTCAGCAGCCGCGACCCGCGCAGCGCCGAGCCGACTTTGCTGGAATATCCGGCCGGGCACGAAAACGACGAGATCGGCGTGCTGGTCAAAGTGGCGAATCAACAATTCGAAAACATCGCGACTGAAATTCAACAACGGCGCAGCGCTGAAAACCGCCTGACCGATTACCTCGGGCAACTGGAAAATATTGTTTCCGCGCGTACAGCCGAGCTCAAAGCGATCAACGCCCGACTCAGCCAATCCAATCAGGAGCTGGAAGTCGCCCGCAGCACGGCGCTGGACATGGCTGAAGCGCGTTCGGCTTTCCTCGCGAACATGAGCCACGAAATCCGCACGCCTTTGAACGGCTTGCTGGGGATGATCGCCCTGTCACTCGACAGTCCGCTGAATGCCGAACAACAGCAGCAACTGTCGATCGCGCATGACTCGGGCAAAGTGCTGGTTGAATTGCTCAACGATATTCTCGATCTGTCGAAATTCGACGCCGGACAGCTCGAACTTGAGCACATCCCGTTCGACCTTGGCGCGTTGATCGAGGACACCGCCAACTTGCTCTCGCAGAACGCCGCACCCAGCGTCGAACTGACCTGCCTGATCGAACCGGCATTTCCGGCGCTGGTGCTGGGGGACCCGACGCGCGTGCGGCAAATCGTCAGCAACCTGTTGTCGAATGCGCTGAAATTCACCCGTTTCGGACGCGTCGATGTGCGTTTGTCATCGTTCGAAGGCGGCGTCAGGATTGAGGTGTGCGACACCGGTATCGGTATTGCGCAGGACGCCCAGGTGAAGATATTTCAGCCATTCACCCAGGCGGGCGCGGGCATTACCCGCCAGTTTGGCGGTACCGGGCTGGGCTTGGCGCTGACGTATAACCTGTGTGAAGCGATGCGCGGGCGGCTGACCATCAGTTCGGAAGCGGGATTTGGCAGCCAGTTCTGCGCCGACCTGCCGCTGCCCTGCCATACCCGCGCACTGCCGCCGGCGACGTTGCGCGGTAAAGTCGTCGCGATTACCACGGCGAGTAGCGGTCTGGCGGAACTGCTGAACAGTTTGCTGCCGGGCTGGGGAGTTGATTATGTGCAACGCACGATCGACGATTCGATACTCGGCCTGAATCCCGACGTGGTCATTACCGACTGCCCCGAATGCCTGTTTGGGGTGCGCCCGATCTGCAGCGCGCCGATTCTGCTGGTGACCGCTTATGGCAGTTTCCTGCCCAGCGAAGAGGCCAGTGCGTTGGCACCCTTGCAACAGCAGGCACGCCCCTTGGCCCGCAACGCGCTGTGCCAGACGCTCCGGCGAATCCTGCAACCGGAAACCAACCCCCTCAATGACGCCCGGCTGGAGGCACTGTCGCCGCTGCGTCGAGGTCGCGTGCTGTTGGTGGAAGACAACCCGGTCAACCAGTTGGTGGCCAAAGGCATGCTGGGAAAACTCGGTTGCGAAGTGATCGTTGCCGCGCATGGCGGCGAGGCGCTGGATCAGCTTGAAAGCGGCGAATTCGATCTGGTGCTGATGGATTGCAACATGCCGGTGATGGACGGCTACGAGGCTAGCCGACAAATCCGTCGCAGCGGGCGCTGGCCGCAATTGCCGATCGTTGCGCTGACCGCCAACGCCATGTCCGAAGAACGCGAACGTTGCCGTGCAGCCGGCATGAGCGACTATCTGGCCAAGCCTTTCCGCCGGGAAGAACTGGCCGCCGTGCTGGACCTGTGGATGCCGGCTACGACAATGCCCTGATCTGCCCCAACAGGTGATCAAGTCCGCCACGTAACTCATTCAGCCGCTCAAGATCCACCCCGCTGTCGCACAACAGGCGCGCCTTGAGCGGGCCGACCTCTTCGCGCAAGGCCTTCCCGGCCGGTGTCAGGCTGAGGTGCATCTCGCGTTCATCCCGCGTCGAACGCTGACGCTGCACCAGTTGCAGCTGCTCAAGGCGTTTGAGCAGCGGCGTCAACGTCCCGGAATCCAGCGCCAGACGTTCGCCCAACGCCTTGACCGTCGGCTGCCCCGGCGCTGCTTCCTGCCATTCCCACAACACAAGCATCGCCAGATACTGCGGATAGGTCAGGCCGAGCTGATCAAGCATCGGCTTGTAGGCGCGGATCACCGCCCGCGATGCTGCGTACAGCTTGAAACACAGCTGACTGTCGAGCTTGAGGGAATCAGGAGGCAGGCTGTTCATTTGAGAAGGGCTTCGATCTCGCGGCTCAGGTCCTGCGGTTTGGTCGCCGGAGCAAAGCGCTTGACCAGTTGACCGTCCTTGCCGATCAGGAACTTGGTGAAATTCCATTTGATGCCCTGGGAGCCCAACACGCCCGGTGCGCGCTTTTTCAACTGGACGAACAGCGGATGCGCGCCTGCGCCATTGACCTCGATCTTCTTGAACAGCGGGAAACTGACGCCGAAGTTCAACTCGCAGAATTCCGAAATCGCCCCTTCATTGCCCGGTTCCTGCTTGCCGAACTGATTGCAGGGAAAGCCCAGCACGACCAGACCTTGATCCTTGTAGGTTTGCCAGAGCTGTTCGAGGCCTTTGTATTGAGGGGTGAAGCCGCATTTGCTGGCGGTGTTGACGACCAACACGGCCTTGCCGGCGAAATCCGCCAGGGTCTTTTGCTCACCGGTGATGGTGGTGCAGGGAATGCTCAGCAGATTGTCGCTCATGGCTTTGGCCTTGGAGGAAGGAAGAGCGGACAAACATAGCGAGCAATTGAATTGCGTGCAATTTAATATTCCAAGGCAGCACACGCTATTCATCGTAGGGGCCGGCTGGCTGGCGAAAGCGGCATGTCAGTCAAAATTTCTGTTCAATGACCCATCGCTATCGCCAGCAAGCCGGCTCCTAAAGGCGCAGGCGATCAGTCGCGCGGTACCAGGTCCAGGCACACCGAGTTGATGCAGTAACGCAGACCAGTCGGTGGCGGACCATCCGGGAATACATGGCCCAGGTGCGCGTCACATTTGGCGCAGACCACTTCGGTGCGGATCATGCCGTGGCTGACATCACGAATCTCGACCATGGCGCTGTCGCCAATTGGCGCGTAGAAGCTTGGCCAGCCGCAGCCGGAATCGAACTTGGTCTTCGAATCGAACAGCGGTTCATTACAGCAAATGCAGTGAAAAACGCCATCGATCTTGGTGTCGTTGTATTTACCGGAAAAAGGTCGCTCGGTGCCTTTCAGTCGGCAAACGTTGTATTGCTCCGGATCGAGCATGGCGCGCCATTCTTCCAGGGTTTTTTCCAACTTTTCCATCGTTACACCTCAGCAGCTGAAAAAGCCCGATCTGTACCTTTTCCACGGATCGGTCGGCACGTATGATTGCGCCTCGTCAAACGCCAGTCTGGCAGCCAGACCACGCGCATTCAAACGGATTTATGGTGCTGCACGCTCAAAGCGTCAGGCCTGTGTGAATTCGCAGGATTCCCAGTACGGTAGTTCATACACCGCCTGGATCGTTCATTTTCAGGAACACATCGCCATGCAGGTCAGCAAATCGAACAAGCTCGCCAACGTCTGCTACGACA
>JALYPE010000456.1 GCA_030856525.1 Pseudomonadota bacterium
GGCACTGAAGAACACCCGGAATCTGCACCTGCACCCGCTTAACCTGTGCATCGGCGAGGCACGAGCGGCAGAGAGTCTGGGTGTGCAGATCTTCGAGCACTCCGAGGTGCTGGAGATCGTCCACGGTGACCGCCCGGCGGTCATCACCGCACAAGGTCGAGTCAATGCAACACAGGTGATGCTGGCCGGTGACGTTTATCACGCGCTCGAACCCAAGCAGCTCAAGGGAAAAATCTTCCCGGCAATGGGCGGCATCGTCACCACCGCGCCGCTGGGAGACCTGGCCCGACAACTCAACCCGCACGATCTGGCCGTCTACGACTGTCGTTTTGTCCTCGACTACTACCGCATGACCGCCGACGGCCGCTTGCTGTTCGGTGGCGGCGCGAACTACTCCGGGCGTGACTCACGAGACATTGCCGGCGAACTGCGTCCCTGTATCGAACATACTTTTCCACAGCTCAAGGGCGTGGACATCGAGTACCAGTGGAGCTGTGCCATGGGCATCGTGGTCAACCGCATTCCCCAGCTTGGCAAGCTGTCGGACAACGTCTGGTACTGCCAGGGCTATTCGGGGCACGGCATCGCCACCAGCCATATCATGGGCGAGATCATGGCCGAAGCGATCACCGGTAGCCTTGGCCGCTTCGATACCTTCGCCTCTTGCAAACACATCAAGGTGCCGTTCGGCGACGTCTTCGGCAACCCGATGCTGGCGGCAGGCATGTGGTACTACCAGATGCTGGAAAAGTTGCGCTGAGGTCCCTGCTCTGTGCGACCCGCCGAGCTGTTCATCTCAATGCACCAATTCTGCTACCACCATGTAGCACTCGGTAACATTCGGCGCTCTCAGGGGGCGTTTTTTCAGCGACGTACCCGCGCCCGCCCTGCCCAGCAAGGCGGACACAACCATGGCGTAATTTGTGCATCCCAACCCACTCCACCCTTGCCTGAAATTGCCATGCGCCCCAAGGAACTCAAACTGTGGACCTCCGGTGTCGCCCATCTGCTTGACCTGCCTGCGGGACACGCACGGTTGGTGGCGTTGAGCAATTGGTTGCGCCAGGTATGCCCGGTCGATCATTTCGTCCTGTTCGTCTACGAAGGCAACCACCGACCGTTGGCCTTGTTCGATACCTTTGCGGCCGACAAGCGTGCGGTGTACGTCGATGACTATCAGTGCGGGCCGTATCTGCTCGATCCGTTCTACCTCGCCTGCACCCGCGGACAGGCGCCGGGGCTGTGGCGTTTACGGCAGTTCGCGCCCGATCACTTCTACCTTGGCGAGTACTACCTGACCTACTACCAGCAGACCGGCCTGGCCGAAGAAGTGGCGTTTTTCGTCGAGCTCGGCGGCGGTGCCATGGCCGTCCTGTCGTTGATGCGCTCCTCTGCCAGCTGCGCGTTCAGCCGTGAGGAAATGCAACTGATCGAGTGTGCGCAAACAGTCGTCGAACAGGTGATCAACGAGGCCTGGCGCTTGCGTCAGGCGCAAGCGCCGCGCCCGGCGCACGACCTCGACTTCAAGATCCGCGAAGCTTTCGATCAGTTCGGCGCGCACATCCTCACCGGCCGTGAACAGGAGATTGTCCAGCTGCTGCTGCGCGGCCACTCCAGTGCCTCGGTGGCAGAACAACTGAGCATCAGTCCCGGTACGGTAAAGATTCACCGCAAGAACATCTACGCCAAACTCGGCATCTGCAGCCAGTCCGAATTGCTCGGCTTGTTTATCCGCGACCTCACTGGCCAGGAACTGCTTGTCGAAGCCTGACACCTGAAAGCGACTCTATCCCCCAAGGGATATATACAGCGCAAAACCCCGATTGCTAGTTTGGCCCTCGACGCAATGATTTTTCACTGCAAGGGAGCCCGCACCGTGAATGACAACCCGCCAAGCGATATCGAATTCTGCAACGTCGTCAAACGCTATGGCGAGGTGTCGGCCGTCAATGGCCTGACCTTCGCGGTGCGCCGTGGCTCGTTCCATTCCTTCCTCGGCGGTTCGGGCTGCGGCAAAACCACCACCCTGCGCATGATCGCCGGCTTCGAACAACCCACCAGCGGTGAGGTGCGCCTGGCCGGCAAAAGCGTCGCCGGTGTACCGGCATTCGAGCGGCCGGTGAACATGGTGTTCCAGCATTACGCCCTGTTCCCGCACCTGACGGTGGCGCAGAACATCGCCTATGGCCTGCGCTATCGCACGCCACGGCCGGACAAGAAAACCCAGCTGCGCATGGCCGACGAAGCCTTGGAGATGGTGCGGCTCAGCGGCTTCGGCCAACGCAAACCCAGTGAGCTTTCCGGTGGCCAGCAGCAACGCGTCGCCCTCGCGCGGGCGCTGGTCAACAAGCCGACCGTGTTGCTGCTCGACGAGCCACTGGCGGCGCTGGATCGCAAGTTGCGCAAGGAAATGCAATCCGAATTGCTGCGCCTGCAACGCGAGGTCGGCATTACTTTTGTGCTGGTCACCCACGACCAGGAAGAAGCCTTGTCGATGAGTGACAGCATCAGCGTGATGCGCAACGGTTCGATCATCCAGACCGCCACCCCGGAACAGCTTTACGAAGCTCCGGCCAGCCGCTACGTCGCCGACTTCATCGGTGAATCCAACCTGTTCAACGGCACCGTCCGCCACCTGCATGGTAATTCGGTCGTGCTGCGTACCGAACACGGCCTGGAACTGACCAGCCCATTGACGCCCACCGGCAAAGCCTTGAGCGCCGACGCCGCCGGTTGCATTGCCGTGCGCCCGGAGTTGATCAGCATCGCAGGCGCCAATGCCGAACTGGCCCGCGAGGTGAAACTGCACGGCTGTGTGGAAGACCGCATCTACCTCGGTAATTCCACCGAATACCGCGTACGCACCGAAGCTTTTGGCGTGGTGTGCGTGCGAGTGCCGCGCCAGCAGGATCACGGCAGTCATGCATTCGAACACGGCGCAGCAGTGAGCGTCGGCTGGGATCACGCCAACGGCCTGGCCATGGCGTTGTAAATCATCGACTCGATTCATCAACCGGATGTGGAGCGTGCTATGGACCAGAAGACGTTTATCAAAACCCTGCGCAGCTGGCAGAACGGCTCGATCAGCCGCCGCGATTTTCTTGGCCGTACGGGCCTGGGGATTGCCGCAGCGGTGGTCGCCGTCAACGTGCCCGGCCTGCTGACGTCCAGTGCGCATGCGGCCGAGCAGGCCAAGCTGGGTGATCGCCTGTCGCTGGCGACGTGGCCGAACTACCACAGTCAGGAAAACCTCGACGCCTTCGCCAAAACCACCGGCGCCCGCGTATCCATGAGCGTGTTCGGCTCCAACGAAGAGATGCTCGCCAAGTTGCAGGCCGGTGGCAGCGGCTGGGACGTGCTGGTGCCGACCAACTACACCATCAGCACCTACGTGGGCCTGGGATTGATCGAGCCTCTGGATCTGTCGCGCATTCCCAATTTCGATGCGTCGGCGTTCCAGCAAAAGTTCATGGCCCAGGGCACTGTGGACGGCAAGGTGTACGCGGTGCCAAAAAACTGGGGCACCACGGGCATGCTCTACGACAGCGGCAAACTGAAGAACGGCCCTGCCAGCTGGAAAGAGTTCTGGGCCGCCGCGCAAGGCCCTGCCAGCGGCAGAACGATCGTTCACGATTACCAGTTGACCGCCATCGGCAACGCCCTGAAAAGCTTCGGCTACAGCTTTAATTCGCTCGACCCGAAAGAACTGGCCGATGCCGAAAAACTGCTGATCGACGTCAAGCCGCACCTGTTTGCGATCAACTCCGATATTCAACCGTCGATGCGCAGTGGCGATGCCTGGCTGGCGATGTCCTGGACCGGCGATGCCTCCCAGCTGCATCGCGACAACGCGAAGATGCAGTTCGAACTGGGCAAGGAAGGCGGCGAGCTGTGGAGTGATTTCTTCGCCATCCCGAAAAGCTCGGAGCACAAGGACGCGGCTTACGCGTTCATCAATTACCTGCTCGATCCGCAGCACAACAAGCTCGAAGTGTTGAGCCACGGCTACCCGAGCGGAGACAAACGCGTCGATGCCTTGCTGCCCGCCGCGATGCTCGACGATCCGATCATGTACCCGGCCGCCGAAGCGCTCAGCCCGCTGGAGTTCGGCGCCGCCGCGACGCTGACCAGCCCGGCGCGCGCCGAACTGATGGCGCGCTTCAAGTCCGCCTGATCACCTGACCATGGTCAATGAGGAGCCACCCATGAACACCGCCGCCCACCCGCAAACGGTGCCGCCGGGCCATGTCCTGTCAGTCGGGGTTCGCCAAC
>JALYPE010000460.1 GCA_030856525.1 Pseudomonadota bacterium
TCAGCAGGAACAGCCCCAACAACGAGATCAGGCTGAACTCACCGCCCAGCACGTAGATCGACAACAACGCGCCGACCCCGGCCGACGGCAAGGTCGAGAGGATGGTCAGCGGATGAATATAACTCTCATACAACACGCCCAGCACCAGGTACACCGCCACCAGCGCCCCCAGAATCATCCACGGCTGGCTCTTTTGCGTTGCGGCAAATGCGTCGGCAGTGCCGGACATTTTCGCGATGACCCCTTCCGGCAAGCCAACCCGGGCGATGGCCCGCTCGATGGCAGCGGTGCCCTGCTCCACCGTCACGCCTTCGGCCATGTCGAACGAGATGTCTTCGGAGGCAAACTGACCTTCGTGGCTGACCCGATCTTCTGCCAGGCTGTTTTCGTAGTGGGCAATCGTCGATAACGGAATTCGTGCACCGTCGGCGGTGATGACCTTGACCTGGTTGAGAGTAATCGGGTCCTGCGCGTACTTCGGATTGACCTCCATAACCACTTGGTACTGGTTGAGGCTGTCGTAGATCGTCGAGATCTGCCGCTGGCTATAAGCGTTGTTCAACACCGACGTGACCATGTTCATGTCGACGCCCAGGCGTTTGGCCTGATCACGATCGACAATCAGCGTCACCTGCTGCGCGCCGCTCCCTTCGCGGGCATCGATCGCGGTCAGCTCCGGCAATGCTTTCAGCGCTGTCACCACTTTTGGATACCACGAGCGCAACAGGCTCAGGTCACCGCTTTGCAGGATGTAGGAATATTGCGAGGTCGTCTGTTCGCGTCCGCCGCCGAACTGCAGGTCTTGATCGGCCATCAGCATCAGCTGCGCTCCGGGGACTTTGGGCATTTCCTTGCGCAGTTGTTCGATGACCTTTTGTGCATTGACGCCGCGTTCCTTGATCGGTTTCAGACGCACGAGCATGAAGGCGTTATTGGTGCCGTTGTTGCCACCAATGAACCCCGCCACGCTTTCCACTGCTGGATTCTTCAATACCTCGCGGCGGAAAATCTCCATTTTTGGCTGCATCACGGTAAACGACAGCCCATCGTCACCGCGCACAAAACCGATCAGCTGGCCGGTGTCCTGCTGCGGCATAAACGTTTTAGGAACAACGACATACAACGCGATGTTCACGCCAATTGTCACTATAAGGCTGAGCAACGTCAGGCGCCGATGACGCAGCACCCAGTCGAGACTGGTGGCGTATTTGCCGACCATCCAGTCGTTGGTACGCTGGCTCCAGCGTTGCAGACGATTTTCCTGGCCCGGCGTGTGCGGCTTCAACCAGCGCGCGCAGAGCATCGGCGTCAGCGTCAGCGAGACCACCAGCGAGACGATGATGGAAGCCGCCAGAGTGATCGAGAACTCCCGGAACAGACTCTCGACGATGCCGCCCATGAACAGAATCGACAGGAACACCGCCACCAGAGACACGTTCATCGACAGCAGGGTAAAGCCCACTTCTTCCGCGAAAATTTAATAAACCATCATCGGCGGTACGCCTTGGTCGATGTGCCGGGAAATATTTTCCAGCACCACGATGGCGTCGTCGACCACCAGCCCGGTCGCCAGAATCAGCGCCATCAGCGACAGGTTGTTCAGCGAGAATCCGTACAGGTACATCACCGCAAAAGTGCCGACCAGCGACACCGGCACGGCCAGTGTCGGAATCAGCGACGCGCGGAAATTGCCGAGGAACAGGTACACCACCAGAATCACCAGGGCCACGGCAATCAGCAGCGTCATCTCGGCTTCGTGCAGCGTAGCCTTGATCACCGGCGAACGGTCCATCGCCAGGTTCAGCTTCACACTGGCCGGCAACACTGCTTGCAAGGCCGGCAGCTGCGCCTTGATTTCGTTGACCGTCTCGATGATGTTGGCACCGGCCTGCCGGTTGATCACCAACAGCACGGCGGCATCGTTATTGAAAAACCCGCTGTTGTAACGGTCCTCGACACCGTCGCTGACCTTGGCCACGTCCTTCAGGCGCAGCGCGGCACCGTCGGCGTAGTGAATGATCAGCGACTCGTAATCCTTGGCTTTTTCCAGTTGATCGTTGGCCTGCACCTGCCACAGCCGCTCGCCGTCTTCTACCGAACCTTTGGGTCGGCGCACGTTGGCATTGGCGATGGTGTTGCGCACATCGTCCAGCGCCACGCCGTATTGATTGAGCGCCTGCGGTTCAAGTTCGATGCGCACCGCCGGCAACGAACTGCCGCCTATCTGCACCTCACCGACGCCCTGCACTTGCGACAGGCTCTGCGACAGAATGGTTGAG
The DNA here is from genome assembly GCA_030856525.1 of Pseudomonadota bacterium. Lineage (GTDB taxonomy): Bacteria > Pseudomonadota > Gammaproteobacteria > Pseudomonadales > Pseudomonadaceae > Aquipseudomonas. The sequence goes on from JALYPE010000460.1 coordinate 2,280, forward strand.
GCCAAATCGTAGAGCTGGCCCTTCTCCAGCACGTCCGAGGTCAGCGACAGCACCATGATCGGCGCTTGGGACGGGTTGACCTTCTTGTAGGTCGGCATGCTGCGCATCCCGCTGGGCAGCAGGTTGCGAGAGGCGTTGATCGCTGCTTGCACCTCCCGCGCCGCACCGTTGATGTCGCGATCAAGGTCAAACTGCAAAATCACCCGGGTCGAACCCTGGCTTGAGCGGCTGCTCATGGTGTTGACGCCGGCGATGGCGCCGAAGGAACGCTCAAGCGGGGTCGCCACGGTCGAGGCCATGACCTCTGGGCTGGCCCCGGGCAAACTGGCCTGCACCACGATCACCGGGAAATCCATCTGCGGCAGCGGCGACACGGGCAGCAAGCCAAAGCTCACCCCGCCCAGCAGCATGATCGCCAGGCTCAGCAACAGGGTGGCGACCGGGCGCTTGATGAACGGGCCGGACAGATTCATGGCTGCTCAACCACGGCTGCCGGTTCGGATTTGCGCCCCCAGCGACGGCCGAGACGGTCGAAGTACAGATAGATGACCGGCGTGGTGAACAGCGTCAGCACCTGGCTCAGCAGCAGACCGCCAACCATCACCAGACCCAGCGGCTGACGCAACTCCGCGCCGGACCCGGTTGCCAGCATCAAAGGGACAGCTCCGAATAACGCCGCCAGTGTAGTCATCAGGATCGGCCGGAAACGCAGAAGCGCCGCCTGATAGATCGCTGTTTCCGGGTCCAGGCCCCGATTGCGCTCGGCGTCGAGGGCGAAGTCGATCATCATGATCGCGTTCTTCTTGACGATACCGATCAGCAAAATAATGCCGATGATCGCGATCATTCCCAGGTCATTGCCGCTCAACAGCAACGCCAGCAAGGCGCCAACCGCCGCCGAGGGCAAGGTGGAGAGAATCGTGATGGGATGAATGTAGCTCTCGTACAGCACGCCCAGCACGATGTACATGGTCACCACAGCAGCCAGGATCAGCAGCAAGGTGCTCGACAGCGAGGCCTGAAATGCCTCGGCCGCGCCCTGGAACTGGGTCTGCACGCCAATCGGCATGCCGATGTCCTGCTGCACCTGCTCAATGATCTCCACCGCATGCCCCAGCGCCACGCCGGGCGCCAGGTTGAAGGACATCATCACCGCCGGAAACTGGCCAATGTGGGTGATCGCCAGTTGCGCCTGTCGCTCTTCAATGCGCGCGAGACTCGACAGACGTACCTGCCCGCCTTCGGTGGTCTTGACGTGAATCTGATTCAGCGCATCCGGGCCGAT
>JALYPE010000480.1 GCA_030856525.1 Pseudomonadota bacterium
CAAGCGCGAACCGGCCGTGCAGACTTCGCCCTGGTTGAAGGCAATCCCGCTGGCCGCAGCTTGTGCTGCCGCGCGCAAATCCGGCGCGTCGGCGAACACCACGTTTGGGCTCTTCCCCCCAGCTTCGAGCCAGACGCGTTTCATGTTGCTTTGGCCGGCGTAGATCAGCAGCTGCTTGGCGATCGCAGTGGAGCCGGTAAAAGCCAGCACGTCGACGTCCATGTGCAACGCCAGCGCTTTGCCGACGGTATGGCCGTACCCTGGAAGGACGTTGAACACGCCTTGCGGGATGCCGGCATCCAGCGCCAGTTGCGCGATGCGGATGGCCGTCAGTGGCGACTTTTCCGAGGGCTTGAGGATGAACGAATTGCCAGCCGCGAGGGCTGGGGCGAACTTCCAGCTGGCCATGATCAACGGGAAATTCCACGGCACGATCGCGGCGACTACACCGGCCGGTTCGCGGGTGATTAGGCCCAGTTGATCGTGCGGCGTGGCGGCGACTTCGTCGTAGATCTTGTCGATGGCTTCGGCGCTCCAGCGGATCGCGTTGGCGGTCGCTGGAATGTCGATGTTCATCGAATCGCTGATCGGTTTACCCATGTCGAGGGTTTCGAGCAGGGCGAGTTCTTCGCGGTTGGCGAGGATCAGATCGGCGAAGCGAATCAGGATGCGCTTGCGTTCGGCCGGGGCCAGGTGTGCCCAGATGCCGGATTCGAAGGTGCGGCGGGCGACGGTTACCGCTTCGTTGGCATCGGCTTCGTCAGTGCTGGCCACCTTGGCCAGGAACCGGCCATCGACCGGGCTGATGCATTCGAAGGAATCGCCGCTGAGTGCCGGGCGGTATTGGCCGTCGATAAACGCGCGGCCTTCGATGGATAAGGACTGGAAGCGTTGCTCCCAGTCGCTGCGGGTGTTTGTCATTGTGCTGACTCGACGCAGAGGAATGTTAGGTAGTCGGGCGCCGGGAGAGCAGCGGCAATGGCGCTGACGCCATCGCCAGCAAGCCGGCTCCTACAAGTATTTGTCAGACGCAAACATGTGCACGACGCGAACTCTGTAGGAGCTGGCTTGCCAGCGATAACGGTGTGTCAGGCGACATCAATGTTGACGGTGCCGCCCTCATCGCGAGCAGGCTCGCTCCCACAGTTGATCGGCGGTGTTGCGTCAAACCGTATGCAAATACCAGTTGTACTCAAGGTCCGAGATGGAGTTCTCGAACTCGGCCAGCTCACTTTCCTTGCACGCCACGAACACGTCGATGTACAGCGGGTCGATGTAGCGCGACATGACTTCGCTGTCCGCCAGCTCGCGCAGGGCATCGCGCAGGTTGTTTGGCAGGCTCTGCTCGTTCTGCTCGTAGCTGTTGCCTTCCACCGGCGCGCACGGCTCGATCTTGTTGGTCAAGCCGTGGTGAATACCGGCCAGCACCGACGCCATCAGCAAGTACGGGTTGGCATCCGCGCCGGCTACGCGGTGCTCGATGCGCACCGAGTCCGGCGAACCGGTCGGCACTCGCACCGCAACGGTACGGTTATCGATGCCCCAGCTCGGCGAGTTCGGCACGTAGAACTGCGCACCGAAGCGGCGGTACGAGTTGACGTTCGGGCAGAGGAAAGCCATCTGTGCCGGCAGGGTCTCGAGCACACCGCCGATCGCGTGACGCAGCGCGGCGTTCTGCTCGGGATCCTCACTGGTGAAGATGTTGTTGCCTTCTTTATCGAGAATCGAAATGTGCACGTGCAAACCATTGCCCGCCTGACCCGGATACGGCTTAGCCATAAACGTGGTGTCCATCTCGTGGTCGTAGGCGATGTTTTTCACCAGACGCTTGAGCAACACCGCGTAGTCGCAGGCCTTGATCGGATCATTGACGTGATGCAGGTTGACTTCGAATTGCGCCGGGGCGCTTTCCTTGACGATGGCGTCGGCAGGGATGCCCTGCTCTTTCGCGCCTTCGAGAATGTCTTGCAGGCAATCAACGTACTCGTCGAGGTCGTCGATCAGGTACACCTGAGTCGACACCGGACGCTTGCCGGACACTGGCGAACGTGGCGATTGCGGACGTCCGTTAATGTTGTCCTGATCGATCAGATAAAACTCGAGTTCGAACGCGGCGCAAATGGTCAGGCCCATGTCATCGAACTTGCTCACGACCTGACGCAGCACTTCACGCGGATCGGCGAAGAACGGCTGGCCTTCGAGTTCGTGCATGGTCATTAACAGTTGCGCGGTCGGGCGCTTCTGCCAGGGCTCGATGCTGAGGGTGTCGGGGATTGGGAAACAGATGCGGTCAGAGTCGCCGATGTCCAGACCCAGGCCGGTGCTTTCCACCGTAGAACCGTTGATGTCCAGGGCAAACAATGACGCGGGAAGGTTGATGCCTTTTTCGTAAACCTTATGAAGACTGGTGCGTTCGATGCGCTTGCCGCGCACCACACCGTTCATATCCGCAATCAGAAGGTCGACGTACAAAACCTCAGGATATTTCTTAAGGAATGCGTTTGCTTCGTTGAGTTGAACGGTACGCAGAGGGACCGACATGATGCACCTATAGGCTGTTAATTATTATGTTCACTACTGTCTTGCGAGCTCAGTCAACCCGAACGGCAAAGTGAAGTCAATAGCGAACACCCAGCCTCTCATCCTTTATTTTATGGCCTTTTCTGGGCACGCAAGTGCCAGACACTGCGCGCACACCGCAGAAATCCTGACGATCAGACGCACAGCGTTTAGAATTTTTTACATGAGAGTTGTTAATTAAAATCAACAAGGCTAAGCTCCAGAAAAGCTCGTTCAAGTGTGAAACTTCGAGGTGATAAAAATGGCATTCAAGCCATTGATCGGCGTTACTGCATGCGTGAAACAGATTGGCCTGCACCCCTACCACGTCAGCGGCGACAAGTACTTGCGTGCTGTCAGCGTCGCGGCTCTGGGACTGCCCGTGGTCATACCTTCCCTGGGCGATCTGACTGAAATCGACGACCTGCTCGCGCAGCTCGACGGGTTGCTGCTGACCGGCTCGCCGTCTAACGTGGAGCCTTTCCACTATCAAGGCCCGGCCAGCGCTCCCGGCACGGATCACGATCCGGCGCGAGACGCCACTACCCTCCCCTTATTGCGTGCTGCCATCGCGGCGGGCGTTCCGGTACTCGGCATCTGCCGGGGCTTTCAGGAGATGAACGTGGCGTTCGGCGGCAGCCTGCATCAGAAGGTGCACGAGCTGCCGGGCATGCTCGATCACCGCGAAGCGGACAGTCCGGAACTGGCGGTGCAATACGCTCCGGCGCATGCCGTCAGCGTGCAACCGGGTGGCGTGTTTCAGGCGCTGGATTTGCCGGAGCAGTTTCAGGTGAATTCGATTCACAGCCAGGGCATCGACCGACTAGCCACCGGGTTGCGCTGCGAAGCGATTGCGCCAGACGGTTTGATCGAGGCGCTCTCCGTAGAGGACAGCGAAGCGTTCGCCGTCGGCGTGCAATGGCACCCGGAATGGCAGGTGCTTTCCAATCCTTCTTATCTGAGAATTTTCCAGGCGTTTGGCGACGCCTGCCGGCGAAGGGCTGCGCCGCGTAAAGCCCGCTGATTCAAAACATTCATTGACAGCCCCCGCAAGTTTGGCGGGCGTGCGTTGGCGCGTCCGTATTTGCGAAACGACACACTGCAATAACAACAAGTACCACCCCGGCAGCCAGGACGGCGGCGCCGAATAAGCCCGAACGGACTGACAAACGCAATTCCCTGTAGGAGCGAGCTTGCTCGCGATG
>JALYPE010000484.1 GCA_030856525.1 Pseudomonadota bacterium
GGCATGGGCATGAGGCGTACAAATCACAGCACGATTGGAAGTAGCGATCATGGTTTCAAGACCCTGTCTTTGCTAGCTATCTGAATAATCATTGCTAGCAAAGCAATTAATATGCCTCCTGTGTCGGGTAGGGTCGGTGTCAGGCTGTGATTCTTGAGTCTGCTGCGCCTCCATTGCTTCAGATCTGAGGGCTGCGACAGGTCGCAAACATATCCAGGCCAGGTTGATAGGCCTGGGTCTGTACGTCCAGCAGCCCCAGCATGGAGTGGAACAGATTGTCCTGACTCAGTGGCTGCGTGCGGGCCTGTTCGAGGCAGCGGCGGTTCAGGCCGACGTCCTGTTCATAGCCGGCGGAAAACCAGGCCAGCATGCCGATATGTTTTTGTTGCTCCGGCGCGAACAGATAAGGCGTGCCGTGCAGGTACAGATTGAATTCGCCGAGGGATTCACCGTGGTCGGACAGGTAGACCATCGCCGTGTCGACCCTGTTCTGATGGCGGCGCAACACATCGATCAAGCTGGACAGCACATGATCGGTATAAACGATGGTGTTGTCGTATGCATTGACGATGCTGTCCTGGCTGCAGTCATTGAGCGCGTTGCTCTGGCACACCGGGGAAAACCGCTCGAAGGCTTTGGGGTAACGCTTGAAATACTCTGGCCCATGGCTGCCCATCTGGTGCAGCACCAACACCGTATCGCGCTGCAGGTTATCGATGTAGGCATCGAGCCCCTGCAGCAGGATCTCGTCCCGGCACTCGCTGTCGGCGCACAACGCCGGGTCGGTGGCTTTGCTCACATCCTCAATGCCGACACGGTCGCACACCCCTTTGCAGCCGGACTGGTTATCGCGCCAGTGCACGTCAACGCCGGCACGAACCAACACGTCCAGCAGGCCCTCGCGGTTCTGCACCTTGCTGGCGCTGTAGTCCTTGCGGCCCAGATTGCTGAACATGCAGGGCACCGACACCGCGGTTTCGGTGCCGCATGAATGCACGTTGGGGAAAGCAATAACCCCCTCCTGCCTGGCCAACTCTGGCGTTGTATCGCGGCTGTAACCGAGGATGCCGAAATTGTCGGCGCGCGCGCTCTCCCCTACCACCAGCACCGTCAGTGACCGTCGCCGATGGGCCAGCGTCGACGGTGAGCGATGGGCGTCTTCACCCACTTTCACGAAGGGCCCGCGGGCAGACGCCACCTGTTCACGCAGGTAGCCGGCGGTTGCGCCGATGATGTTGCTGGGCACCACCATCAAGCGCAGTTCATGGTGATTACGAAAAAGCGAAGCCAAGCCTTGATAGTTGCTCCAGGCTGCGGCGCCCACCAGCACGGCGGCGATGCAGACTAATGCCAGCCTGGCAGCCAGTTCCCTGGGCCAGGCCCGATAAGCAACGGGAGCCTTGAACAGGATCAGCGACGGCACCACCCCCAGCAGCACGATATGCCAGAGCAAACCCAGCGAGAGCAGATCGCGAACTTCAGTGACATTGGTTTCGGCGACATTGCGAAACATGCCGGCATCGATCATCACGCCGTAGTGGTCCATGAAGTAAGCGACCAGCGAGCTGACCAGACAGAGACTCACCAGCATGACTTTCTGAATGTACGGAAAACTCAACAGCGTCAGTGCAATGAAGAACACGCCATACAGGATCACCGCGAACGCTCCGCGCAGATGAAGCGCCTGGGTCATGGTGCCCAGGTGCTGCCACAACACCGAGTTGAATGCCAACAGCAGAAAAGCGCTGGCCAGCAGCGACACAAATTCAGGGCGAACGGGTCTGATACGCAACATGGCAGCCTGCGAAATAAGGGTTCTGGAAGGGGTGCGCCGTCCGCCTGGAACAGCGCTTTCATGCCGGCCACGATAGGTAGGCATCAATCAATTTTTTGTGAAAAATTTCCCAATAAAACGCGGCTCAGAGAGTCTGTTTCTAATGGACTGGGGCGCACAATTTGTAGCCCAACCCGTGCACCGTATGCAGCAAAGGTTCGGCAAGGTCCTGGTCCAATGAACGGCGCAACGTATGGATATTGCTGCGTAAACTTTCACTGCTGGGCGTATCCCGCCGCCACAGAAGCTGTTCAAGTTCCTGCCGTCTGACCAGGTGCGGACTTCGGCGCATCAACAGCTCAAGCAACTTCATATGGGTGGGATTGAGTTTCAAAAAGCGCCCGCCGCGGGTCACTTCCAGGGTGTCGAGGTCGTAGTGCAAATCACCAACACTCATCACCCGGCCACCCTTGCGCTGGCGCCGTGCCGCCACCGCCTGCACACGGGCCAGGACTTCGGCCATGGCAAAGGGCTTGGTGATGTAGTCATCGGCGCCCATGGCGAAACCGGTCAACCGGTCTTCCAGCTCGTCCCGGGCACTGAGCATCACGATGGTCACTTGCGACTGGGCGTGATCGCGCAGGCTTTGGCAGATCACGTTGCCGTCGATGCCGGGCAACATGATGTCCAGAATGATCGCGTCGAACGGCTGCGTCGCCGCCAGGTTCAGGCCGCGCCGGCCATCCAGCGCGCCGACCGCTTCGTGCCCCTTGAGCTGCAGGTATTCGAGCAGGTTGTCATGGATGTCCTGATGATCTTCGATGACCAGAATCTTCATGGCGTTGCTTTCCTCAAGGGCGAATGCGCTATCGGGGTGTGCAGGAAAGGCGCCTGCAGGGCCGCTCGACCATAAAACAGCAAGGCTGTGAGCCAGGTGCTGAACCACACAAAAAGACCTGCCCACAGTGTGTGCGACATGAAGTGCCAACCCTGCAGCACCCGCGTCGTGCCATAGACCATGCCCAGAACCACCACCGCCCAGAACACCACCCTGCTCCACCGCCAGCGATAACGCCGGGCAATGAAATAAAACACGAACAGGCTAAAGGCACTCGATGCGTGACCGCCTGGCCAGCAGCGACCCGCGCCTGGCCGCGTCCACGGTTCAAAGTTCTCGAACCACAGGCTGTGCAGTTGCGTGCCGCCATAGAGTGTCGTTTCCACAGGGCAATAGACGCTGGTGTGGCTTTTGAAATAGTGAATGACCGCTGTACTGATGGCGAACGCCACGATCATGTAAAAGAAATCACGACGATGGCGGGCGCACCACTGCAGGCCCGTGACCAGCCGAGCCAGCCACGGCTGTTGCCGTCCGGCCAGGAGCGGGCCGGCAAACGACAGCAACGCACCGGCAATCGCCAGGGTACCGGCAAGGTTAGGTAGTGTTCTCGCCCACTTGTGGGTGATCTTTTCGAACAGCCGATCATGCTGCAGCGGGAACATGGCCACGGCCGGGTCGTAGAGCCGGTCGCTGACCATGCGGTCCAGATGAGTCAGGTCGAAAGCCAGAAAAACGCCCAGCACCAGCAGCAATGGCAGCCCCAGGTTGAGAAGGTAGTAACGTGCGCGAGCGCTCATCGCTGTGGCTCCTGCGCCAGGCCTTGCCACTGAGCCGATGCCACCGAACCGAGAATGCGTGCCGGATGCACACCATCCACCGCGACGAACAACGCCTCGGTGTATTCACTGGACCGCCCGCCACCGGCAATGCCCGCCGCGCGCTCGAAGTGATCGATGCAGCCGCTGTGGGTAACCACCACCAGATTCTCGCCGGGGTGTTTGTGTGCCACGGCGGCGCGACTGAAATCTCTGTCGCAGTTGCTCGCCCAATCGGCGGTGGGCACCGAATGGCCGGCGATTGCCTCAGCCGTCTGGCGCGTTCGTATCGCCTCGCTGGAAACCATCTGCGCTCGGCTCAGCCCAAGCTTGCCCAAGCCTTCACCCACCCGCGCCGCCGCATCGCTGCCCTTCACGGTGATACCGGTCGGGTCGCCGGCGCAGATGTGCCCGGAGCGATCGCAGCGTTCCGCATGGCGGATCAACAGCAACACGTCACCACTCTGCCAGTGCGCCGCGACCTGGTCATGAAACAGGCGCGGATCGCCACCCAGCTCGACCACGCGCGAAGCACTCGCCAGCCAGGCACAGACAATCGCTATGCTCGCCGCCAGCAGCATCAGCCAACGCGCAGGGTGGCGCGCCGGCGTAGTTTTTTGGACAGGTTCAAGGGGCCCAATGGCCGGGGAATCATCGATCAGCATGTACGCCATGGCATCGCTCGGTTGCAGAGGGATATGGCGCCATCGAGAGAGAATGACCGGCACCACGCAAGTGGCGCCAATCTAGGGTTCGAGCAGTTGTTGGGCGGTGAAGGAATTGTGAAAAATAAGTCGGGGCTACAACGCCAGCAGACCTTGCCTATCGCCGCGGCCGATTGCTGCAAACGCATCCTTCACAGTCTCGACACTCTTTCCTGCGTTCATCGATCTCTGCGTTTCTCTCACGCCTGAACGCAACGTTATGGACCTTGCGGTGTAGGTAATTCAGCCGATATCGACGTTCAAGGCGATGTCACAGGTGCCGGCGCGCGTGGACTACACGATGACCGTTGTTCAAGAACTTGTTCGCGCAACGTATCGAGAAACAGTTTGAGCACTGGCGAATCATCGTCTTCGCGGTAAGTGGCGTACAGCGGCACTTCCGGCAACGCTGGGGTCAGGCGGCGAAACACCAACCCGGCTGGCGCCAGCTGCTCGATGGACGCTGGCAATAGCGCAACGCCGAAACCGGCCTGCACCAGGCTGAGCAGGGTTTGAACCTCGATCACCTGTTGGCGGATTTGAGGAATAAACCCGGCCTTGATGCAGCACTGGTAGAGAAAATCGGCAAACCGCGACTGCTTGAGTTCCAGCGCCACAAAAGGCTCCAGTGCCAAGTCCGCCGGCGCCAGGCTTTCGCATCGAGCCAAAGGATGATCGATGGGCATGACCACGCGAATCGGCTCGTAGATCAGCAGTTCATTGCGCAACTGCGGATCGTCATAGCCGACCCGGAACACACAGGCATCGATGCGTTTCTCCTTCAACGCCATAACCTGTGCCGCCGGCGTCATTTCATGCAGCCGCAAGGACACATGAGGGTAGCGCTCGCAGAAGAGGTGTAAGGCCTGCGGCAGCACACCGACCATTACCGAACTGATCATGCCGATTTCCAGTTCGCCCAACTGACCACGCCCGGTCTGACGAGTCAGGTCCAGGGCGCGGTTCAGTTGTTCGAACACCAACGGCGCCTGTTCCTTGAGCATCTGTCCGGCTGCTGTCAGCTCGACCCGATGATGACTGCGCTCGAACAGCGGCGTGCCCAGTTCCTCTTCCAGCAGACGAATCTGCTGGCTCAGCGGCGGTTGGCAAATGTGCAAACGCGTGGCAGCCCGTCCAAAGTGCAGCTCCTCAGCCAGGGCCATGAAATACCGCAGCAATCGCAAGTCCATGACGGCTAGCCCAGGGTCAGAGGAGTCGAGCGCTGGCGCGAACCGGTCAAGCTGAACAGCGCATTGGCGATGGCCGGGGCCACCGACGTGCTGCCCAGTTCACCGACACCTCCAGGTTTGCCCGGATCGCCGTCCAGAACCAGAATATCGGTCGCCGGCATGTCCGACATTCGGGGCACCCGGTAATCATGAAAGTTGCTCTGCATCACCCTGCCCTGTTTGATGTCCATGCGGTCGAACAGCGCGTGTCCGAGGCCCCACATCAAGCCGCCGTAGATCTGTTCTTCGACACCGCCCGGCGACACCGCCAGGCCGCAATCGACCACGCAGGTGAGCTTGTCGACTTTGATCACACCGTCTTTTTTCGACAGTCTGGCGACCACCGCGATGAAGCTGGTGTAACCCTGATTGGTGGCGATTCCCAAGGCTGTCCCTTCGGGTAATGGCTGGCCCCAACCGGCACGTTCGGCAGCGCTCTTCAGCACCGCAACGTGACGGGGCCGACCTTGCATATTGGCCAGGCGAAAGGCCAACGGGTCCTGGTCCGAACTGTGGGCCAATTCGTCCATGAAACTTTCGACGGCAAACACATTGGGAATGAAACTTACCGAGCGATACCAACCGCTGGGCACGTTGCTTTCGTGCTTGACCCAGACGAGGTCCAGATGCTCAGGACGGTAAGCAAAGTCCCATGCGGTGATCGCCTCGGTGGTGCTGTAGTCCATGCGGTCGGGGCGTTCGAAATAGCCCGGTTCCCACTGTTCCGGCGAGGCCGGCGAGACAGCGTCAAGTTTTAACGCCACGAGTTTGCCCTGGGCATCCAGCGCACCTTTGACGCGATGCAGAGTCGCCGGGTGCATGAACAGCGAACGCATTTCGTCTTCACGGCTGTTCATCAACTTGACGGGCACCTTGGCCTGTTGCGCCAGGTAGGCCACTTCGAACAACCAGTACTTGGCCTCCCGCGCGCCGAAGCTGCCGCCGGACACCAACTCGTTGATGATGACTTTGTCTTTGGCGAGCTTACAGACCTTTTGCGCAGCTTCCAGCGCCGAGGATGGCACCTGAACGCCGCCCCAGTAGGTGATGGCGTTATTCTTCACCTCGGCGGTGATGCAGATCGGTTCCAGCGGGTTCTGCACTTTGTACGGCATGAGGTAATCGGCCTCGAGCAGCTTCGCGGCGTTCGGCCATTGAGCGCTCACGTCACCTGCCACCATGGCGGGCACTCGTAATGCATTTTTGTCATGGATGGCCGCCGCTTGCGCCTTCGCCAGTTGGTCGCTGTCGAAACCGGCCAGGGGTGAATCGCTCCATTGCACCTTGACCAACGCACGACCCTGTTGAGCGGCCCAGTAATTATCCGCGAGCACTGCAACGCCTTCCTGATTGCCACCCAGCACATCAGGCCTGCCGGGAATCACGATCACCTTGCGCACGCCCGGCACTTGCAACACCGCCCTGAAATCCACCGAGACAACCGTGGCGCCGATCACCGGGGTGCGCTGAATCACCGCCACCAGCATCCCGGGCAATTCCACGTCGATGCTGTACTTGAAGCGCCCGCACACCTTGGCCGCCGCATCGCGCTTGTGCCGCAGTTTGCCGATGTACTTGAACTGCGCGGGGTCCTTCAGGGTGACCTTGGCCGGTGCTGGCAAACTCGCGGCAACGCTCACCAATTCACCGTAACCGAAGCTGCGTTTACTGGCAGCGTGCACTACCCGGCCCTCTTCGGTTGTGCAACTGTCGGGGCTGACTTTCCATTGCCTGGCCGCTGCTGTGATGAGCAGTGCGCGCGCTGTGGCACCGGCCATCCGCAGGCGATCGTATTCCAGCGAAACACTGGTGCTGCCACCCGTCGAGAAGACTTTCCATACCGGGTGAATGTAGGTTTCAAAGAACGGGTTTTCCGGCGATATCACCTGCACGGTCATCGGGTTGACGTCCAGTTCCTCGGCCACGCAAGCGGCCAGTGCAGTGTGAGTGCCTGTGCCGGAATCGTGTTTGTGCACCACCAGTTTCACGGTGCCGTCGGGCAATATCCGAACCCAGGCGTTGGGCTCGAACTCACCCGCAGGCGCAAGTGCCTTCAGGTCCGTAGCGGCGATGCCTGAGGGCAGATAGAACCCAATGGCCAGGCCGCAGGCAACAGTGCCAGCCTGCTTGAGAAAGAGACGGCGCGGCAGCTCGACCCGAGTATCGTCGATGAACGTCATCATGCCTCCTTCGGCGCAGCAGCTGCGCGCTTGATGGCTTTGTTGATTCGCCCGTAAGTGCCGCAGCGACACACGTTGCCGGACATGGCGTTGCTGATCGAGTCATCGGTGAGTGTCACACCCGTGTTGAGCAACGCAGCCGCTGACATGATCTGCCCGGATTGACAGTAACCGCATTGCGGAACATCTTCGGCAACCCAGGCCAATTGCAGCGGATGCTGTTCAGTGGCGGACAAGCCCTCGAT
>JALYPE010000139.1 GCA_030856525.1 Pseudomonadota bacterium
CGGCGTTATCCTTGCCGGCCTGTGGAACGGCGCGTGGTTTCTCGGCAGCGCGGGTGTGCTCGATGGCTATCGCTGTGCGATTCATCCCGAGCACCGTCCGGCGCTAGCGGAAATTTCCAAAGCCACCCACGTCACCAGCGAGCCTTATGTGATCGACCGCGATCGGCTGACCGCGTCCAGCCCTTCGGGGGCTTTTCACATGGCGCTGGACTGGATCAAGGGCTTGCACGACAAGGCGCTGGTCGAAGGCATCGAGGATATTCTGGCGTTCGAGGAGTCGCGCTATCGGCGCATCAAACCGACAGAAAATGTCTGCGTCAGTGCGCCGCTCCGAGAAGTGGTGAAGCTGATGGACGCCAACCTGGAAGAACCGCTGGAGCTGGAGCAGCTGGCGGTGTACGCCGGTCGCTCACGCCGCCAGCTGGAGCGCTTGTTCAAGGAACAACTGGGTACCACGCCGCAACGCTATTACATGGAGCTGCGCATTACCGAGGCCCGGCGGTTGCTTCAGCACACGGAACTGTCCCAGGTAGACGTGCTGGTAGCTTGTGGCTTTGTGTCGCCCAGCCACTTCAGCAAATGCTACAGCGCCTATTTCGGCTATCGGCCGTCCAAGGAAAAGCGTCTGGTCAAGTAACAGCGGAGAATCGGGACTGAATGCTCCAGTCCCGATTTTTTTCAGCGGGCAGACAGCGGCGGAGTGCGCGGCGGGATCAGGCGTTTTGACCCTGTCGATTCAAATGCCGAGGCGAAGCGCAACAGGTTGGAATCGTCGTAGGCGCGCCCGGCGAATGTCAGCCCGACCGGCATGCCGATATCGGCCATCACACCCATCGGCACCGTCACCGTGGGCACGCCGAGATGACGGATGGCGAGGTTGCCGTTGGCCACCCAGACGCCATTGCTCCAGGCGATGTCGGCCGACGCTGGCTCGATATCGGCATTCGCCGGTGCGACGTCGGCGACAGTCGGGAACAGCACCGCATCCAGGCCCAGTTTATCCATCCAGTCTTCAAGGTCGATACGGCGGGTTTGTTCGAGCCCACGCAAGCCGTCCGCCACTGTGCTGATTTCATTCCACGGCGTGATGCCGCGCTCGGCCATGCGCACGTATTCGTCCATGCCGGCGACGAGATCGCCTTCACGGTTGGGCAGGGTGCCCGGGTCGTGCGGGAAAATCAGCGGGCCGTCGACATCCACCAGACGGTTCAACTGCGGATCGCCGTTGGCTTGCAGGAAATCATCGAAGGCCCAGGCCGTCAGGTCCCACAATTCGTGGTGGAGAAATTCCTTGGACACCAGGCCTCGCGTGAACACCGTCGGTGCGCCCGGACGATCGCCTTCGCAATTGGAGACCAGCGGGAAATCTACGTCGATCACTTGCGCGCCGGCAGCTTCCAGTGCGCGTCGGGCCTCTTGCCAAAGGGCGATGACCGAAGGCCGGGTGATGATCCGCTGGCCCGTTGGCCCGCCAATGCCTGGCGCCTCCGCGGTGCCTGCGTCGGGGTCGGCGTTGATGTACATCCGCGGGATGCCGAAGCGCTTGCCGGCCAGCGCAGCGCTATCCGCCGCCAATTGCGGATAAGCGGTGGGGCGCACCGAGGCGACGCTCGGAATCGGCACCCAGGGTTGCAAACGCCACAAATCGCCGCGAGTGTCCGGGTCTTGCGCGACCACCACATCGAGCACTTCCAGCAGATCCGCCATGGTTCTTGCGAACGGCACAACCACGTCCATCGTTGGCGTCAGCGGCCAGTTGCCGCGCACCGAGATCACCCCGCGTGATGGCGTGTAGGCGCACAAACCATTGTTCGACGCCGGCCCGCGACCGCTCGACCAGGTTTCTTCGGCGAGGCCGAATGCGGCGAAACTGGCAGCCGTCGCTGTGCCTGCACCATTGGAGGAACCCGAGGCAAAAGGCGCGGTGAGGTAGTCGCCGTTATATGGACTTTCCGCCCGGCCATAGACGCCGCGTTGCATGCCGCCGTTGGCCATAGGAGGCATGTTGGTTTTGCCCAGGCAGATCGCCCCGGCGCCGCGCAGCCGTTCAATGGTGAACGCGTCGCGATGGGCCAGCAGATTGACGAAGGCCGGGCTGCCCGACGCGGCGGTCAACCCTTTCACCAGATAGCTGTCCTTGGCGGTGTAAGGAATGCCATCGAGCGGGCCGAGTGTTTCGCCTTTGGCCCTGCGCGCGTCGGCTGCGCGAGCCTCTTCCAGCGCTTGCGGGTTGTGCACTATGACTGCGTTCAGCGCGGTCGGGGTGGTCGGCCCGTCGAAGGCTTCGATCCGGTCCAGATAGGCCTGAACCAGTTCGACCGCCGTGGTGCGGCCGGATTCGAGTGCCGCACGTAGCTGGGCAATGGAAACTTCAGTCACTTCAATCATGCGCTGACCACCGTGGTTGTGCCGATGACAGGGAATTCGCTGTTGTTGGAATAGGCGTTCATATCGGTTCTCGTTGCACTGAATACGCGACAGGGGGTGGGCTGTAGCCAGAGGTGCCCTATTTAACACCAAGGCAGGGCCATCCCCCGACCACTTTTTAAACTCATGGCGAAGGCAGCGGTCAACAGCACACCACAACGTTAATGCGCCACGTGCGCGAGGAGATCGGATGGACAATTACCACATCACCAAAACCGACACGGGCTGGTCATTGAAAAAGCAAGGCGCGGACCGTGCCTCGAAAACAGCGTCGACCAAGGCGGAAATCATCAAACTGGCGCGCGAATTTTTGGACGGCAAGACGGCTTCCCTGAAAATTCACCGCGAGGACGGCACCCTCGAAGAGGAACGCACCTTCCCGCGTTCTGCCGACCCGAGCAAAAGCAAAGGCTGATGGTGACTGCCGTCAGTGATAACCACGATTCTGTAGCAGCTGGCGCAGCCTGCGTCCGGCTGCGAAGCAGTCGTGAATCCAGCGAGCACGGTTGTCCTGATTCACCTCATTGACCCATTTTCCGACTGCTTCGCAGCTGGACGCAGGCTACGCCAGCTGCAACGTGTATCAGGCAAGCTCCCGGTGCCATATAGAGGAATCGTGGCTCGCAGAAGTTTGAACGGCAACTGCAAAGCGC
>JALYPE010000515.1 GCA_030856525.1 Pseudomonadota bacterium
GGCTCACTCCCACACGGGTGTCGCTGCGCAGCTTATTGAACGGTCGGAGTCTCGCCAGCCGCCTGCATGCGCTGCAGTTCTTGCGCGTACAGCGCATCGAAGTTCACCGGGGCCAGCATCAGGGCTGGGAACGAGCCGCGGGTTACCAGGCTGTCCAGGGTTTCGCGAGCGTACGGGAACAGGATGTTCGGGCAGAAGGCACCCAGGGTGTGGCTCATCGAAGCGTCGTCCAGGTTCTTGATCAGGAAGATCCCGGCCTGCTGCACTTCAGCGATGAACGCCACTTCGCCGTTCTCACCGTTCTTCACGGTAACCGACAAAGTCAGCACGACTTCGTGGAAGTCACCTTCCAAAGCCTTTTGACGGGTGTTCAGATCCAGACCGACGCTCGGCTCCCATTGCTGGCGAAAGATCGCCGGACTTTTCGGGGCTTCGAAGGACAAGTCACGAACGTAGATGCGCTGCAAGGAAAATTGCGGTGCGGTTTCTTCTTCGCTGGCTGCAGTGTTCTGTTGGTCAGTCATCTCAGATCCTTTCTGATCTTGGGGTCTTATAGGGAAGGCGTTCAGGCCTTGAGCATGGCGTCGAGCTTGCCGGCGCGCTCAAGGGCAAACAAATCATCACAGCCGCCGATGTGGCGCTCGCCGATCCAGATTTGCGGCACCGACGTGCGTCCCGCTTTCTGAGCCATCGCGGCGCGCACCTGCGGCTTGCCATCGACCTTGATCTCTTCGAAGGCCACGCCTTTGTTCTCGAGCAGGTACTTGGCTCGCGAGCAGTAGGGGCAGTAATCGCTGGAGTAGACGATGACGTTGCTCATGTCACTTCACCAACGGCAGGTTGTCGCCTTTCCAGCTGGAAATTCCACCGGACAGCTTGGCGGCGGTGAAGCCGGACTTCATCAGTTCGCGGGCGTGGGTGCCGGCAGTCTGGCCCATGGCGTCGACCAAAATAATGGTTTTGGACTTGTGCTTTTCCAGTTCGCCAACGCGAGCTGTCAGTTTGTCGTGCGGAATGTTCAACGCGCCGACAATGTGACCAGCGGCGAAATCCTTGACCGGACGAATGTCGATCACCACGCCGGCGTCCTTGTTGACCAGCCCGGTCAGTTCACCGGTGCTCAGGCTGCGACCGCCGCCCTGCATCTGGTAAGCGATCAACAGCGCCAGCAGTACGACGAAGATACCGACGAGCAGATAGTGGTTAGTGGCGAATTGAATCAGGTTAGCAACCATCGAAGGAGGTTCCAGGGCGTTAAAATGTCGGCCAGTATACACAGCCACTATGGTGGGCCAAACCCCGTCCGGCGGTGACGCCATCGGAACTTAGCTTTAAACTGCGACTCACTTTTTCCATCGCCTCTTTTAATTCAGCCACGAGTGGAATCCATGACTACCACGCCTAAACCTTTGGTCCTGATTATTCTCGACGGCTTCGGTCACAGTGAGAGCCCGGAATCCAACGCTGTTCTCGCCGCGAAGAAGCCTGTGCTGGACCGCTTGTGTGCAACCTTGCCGAACGGGTTGATCTCGGGAAGTGGAATGGACGTCGGCCTGCCGGACGGTCAGATGGGCAATTCCGAAGTGGGCCATATGAACCTCGGTGCAGGCCGCGTTGTGTATCAGGACTTTACGCGGGTGACCAAATCGATCCGCGACGGCGAGTTTTTCGAGAACCCGACTATCGTGGCTGCCGTCGACAAAGCCGTTGCCGCCGGTAAAGCGGTGCACTTCATGGGCCTGTTGTCCGACGGTGGTGTTCACAGCCATCAGGATCATCTGGTCGCCATGGCCGAACTGGCCTACAAGCGCGGCGCTGAAAAAATCTATCTGCACGCCTTTCTCGACGGCCGCGACACGCCGCCGAAAAGCGCGCAATCGTCCATCGAATTACTCGACGCAGCCTTCCAGGCGCTGGGCAAAGGCCGGATCGCCAGCCTCATCGGCCGCTATTTCGCCATGGACCGCGACAATCGCTGGGACCGCGTATCCCAGGCATACAACCTGATCGTCGACGGCAACGGCCAATTCAATGCCGCCACCGCGCAGGAAGGCCTTGAAGCCGCCTACGCCCGGGGCGAAAGCGACGAGTTCGTCAAGGCCACCACCATCGGTGAGCCGGTCAAAGTCGAAGATGGCGATGCGGTGGTGTTCATGAACTTCCGCGCCGACCGCGCCCGCGAACTGACCCGCGTATTCGTGGAAGACGATTTCAAGGAATTCGAGCGCGCGCGTCAGCCGAAACTGGCTGGCTTCGTCATGTTGACTCAATACGCCGCCAGCATTCCCGCGCCCTCGGCCTTCGCCGCCGGCAGCCTGGACAACGTGCTGGGTGATTACCTGGCGCAGAACGGCAAGACGCAACTGCGCATCGCCGAGACTGAAAAATACGCGCATGTGACCTTCTTCTTCTCCGGCGGCCGCGAAGAACCGTTCCCCGGCGAAGAGCGCATCCTGATCCCGTCGCCGAAAGTCGCCACCTATGACTTGCAGCCGGAAATGAGCGCACCGGAAGTCACCGACCGCATCGTCGATGCCATTGAAAACCAGCGTTATGACGTGATCGTGGTCAATTACGCCAACGGCGACATGGTCGGTCACAGTGGTGTGTTCGACGC
>JALYPE010000520.1 GCA_030856525.1 Pseudomonadota bacterium
CAAACAGGTCATGGGCATCGAGGACCGTCGACTTGAGCAGATCTCGACCGTGCTCTCGGGTGTCAGCCGGGCCGGGCTGCTGTTATTGGCGATCGTCACGTTGGTGGTCGGCGGGGTCGGCACGACGCTGGGGCAGTTAATGACCAATGTCTTCGCGATTCTTGGCGGCGGTGGCCTGCGTCGACTCAACATCATTCCGGGCCACCTGCTCAATGCGGTGCTTGCGCTGTTGATTGGGGTGTACCTGATCCGCTCACTGCGGCGCTGGCTGGATGACGAGTTCCTGCCGAAAACCGATATGGACCCGGGCATGCGCGCGTCGCTCAGCACGTTGTTCGCCAATATCGGTTATGCCCTGGTGATTCTGATGACGCTGTCATCGCTGGGCGTTGAGTGGACGAACCTGGCCTGGATCGTCAGCGCTCTGTCTGTGGGCATCGGTTTCGGTCTGCAGGAGATCGTGAAGAATTTCGTCTCAGGGCTGATTCTGTTGACCGAACGCCCGGTGAAGGTCGGCGACCTGATCAGCATCAGCGGCGTCGAGGGCGACATCCGCCGGATCAATGTGCGCGCCACGGAAATCCAGCTGGCTGACCGCTCGATCGTGATCGTGCCGAACTCGCAGCTGATTTCGCAGAACCTGCGCAACGTGACGCTGGGTGGCAGCGCTCAGGGCGTGGCGTCGCTGGAATTGACCTTCCCGTTGGACATTGATCCCGAGCAAGTCAAAACCTTGCTGTACGACGCGTTCTGCGAGCATGAAACCATCCTCGATAAACCCGAGCCGATGGTCCGTTTCAGCAAACTTTCGCCTGATGGTATTACGTTGACCGTCACCGGTTACGTCGCCAGCCCGAGAATCGTCGGTACTACCAAGAGTGATTTACTGTTCGAGATTTTGAAGCGCCTGGGCGCGGCGGGGATTGAATTGGCGAAACCGGCGCCGGTGGTTTGACTATCCACGCCCACCACAGCCCTCCCCTGTGGGAGCGATCGCTGCCCGCATGCTCCCACAGGTTTCCCCTCCGTTACTTGGGCTGGGCCACCGTGCGCAAATACGGTTTAACCGTGGTGAAACCCTGCGGGTATTTCTTTTTTGCATCCTCATCAGACACCGACGTCGGGATGATCACGTCGTCCCCCGGACGCCAGTTCACCGGAGTCGCCACTGTGTGCTTGGCGTTCAACTGAATCGCATCCAGCAAGCGCAAGACTTCGTCGAAATTACGTCCGGCACTCATCGGGTAAACCAGCATGGCCTTGATTTTTTTGTCCGGGCCGATGATGAACACCGAGCGTACGGTGGCGTTGTCCACGGCCGTGCGGGCGCCGCCGCTGGCATTGGGGTGGATCATGTCGTAAAGCTTGGCCACCACCAGATTTTCGTCGCCGATCATTGGATAGTTGACCGCATGGCCCTGGGTTTCCTCGATGTCCCTGGCCCAGCTGGAATGGTTGCTGACCGGGTCGACACTGAGCCCGACGATCTTGGTGTTGCGTTTATCGAACTCCGGTTTCAGCCCGGCCATGTAGCCCAGTTCCGTGGTGCAGACCGGTGTGAAATCTTTAGGATGGGAAAAAAGGATGGCCCAGGAGTCACCGATCCACTCGTGGAAATGCAGCGGCCCTTCAGTACTTTCAACGGTGAAATCCGGTGCCTCGTCGCCAATACGTATCGTCATGCTCGCGCTCCTCGCTATCAACGGTTGGGAAAACTGCGGAACACCAGTATAGAAGAGGTTGGCGAGTTCGCCGGGCGGGCTGCCGGGTTGGCACGGGGGCGTCAGCGAGTCTTCATTTGCTGCGCCCACTCCCGTGGACTGACACCGGTTTTGCGGCGGAATGCGCGGGCGAGTGCCGAAGGACTTTCGTAGCCGACCTCAGTGGCGATCAGCGCAATCGAGCGACCTTCACGCAGGCGTTTCTGCGCCAGACTGACGCGCCAGCTCAGCAGATAATCGGCCGGCGTCTGCCCCACCACCTGACGAAAGTAGTCCGCAAAACTGGCACGGGACATGTTCGCGCTGGCGGATAATTCGGCCACGGTCCAGGGCTTCGCGGGCGTGTCGTGCATGGCGTTCAAGGCGCGCGCCAGACGCGGATCAGCGAGTCCGGCGAGCATGCCGACGGCTTGCACGCGATTGGCCAGCATGTGCCGCAACAGCTGGATCACCAGCAATTCGAACAAGCGATCCATCATCGCTTCGCGCCCGCAAATGCCCTCGAAGGCTTCGTTGAATAACCACTCCAGCGTACCGGCCAGAGACGGCACGTCCCGCAGGTCCAGAATCAGGTAATCGGGCAAAGCCGCTGCCAGCGCATTGCCGGCGCCACCATCGAACGTCAGCGAGGCGCAGACCAGTTGAGTATCGGCGTGCTCTGATGCCGACAGCCGATGACGATAGGGTCGGGGGAAGAAAATCAGCGTGGGTGTAGTGAGGGCGATATCGCGCTCGTCGGCCAGTTTTAGGTTGAGCTCACCGCTGCGCAACAGGTGCAGATGCCCGCCTGATTGACTGCCGTCGAACGCCGTGACGCCACAGAAATCGCCGCTGTGAAAGGTCCCGGCATTGACACCGAAGTGGCTAAGCAAAGTGGACAAACGGTCCATCAGGGCTACTCCGAAGACAGTTTTGGACGATCTGTGGCATATCTTCGACGATTTGCAGCCGTGAGGCCAGCGTCACTCATTAGGATGAAGCCGTACCCAGCGCATCCCGCGCCTTCATCCCGGAGAATCACCATGAGCCGCATCCCCACCCTGAACCTCGAACAAGCCACCGATACCACGCGCCCGTTGCTGGAAGGCGTGCAAAAGAAGATTGGTTTTCTGCCGAATGTTTTCCAGACCCTCGCCCATGCGCCGGCCGTGCTTACCTCTTATATGCAGCAGTCGGCGACGCTGGGAAAAACGTCGTTGAGCGCTACTGAAAAAGAGGCGATTTTTCTCGCCACTTCTCAGGTCAACGGGTGTGATTACTGCCTGGCGGCGCACACGATGTTCGCCGGTAAAGCCGGGTTGTCTGCGCAGGATATTCTCGATGCGCGGCAAGGTCATTTGAACGCCTATGCCACGCTCGCTCAGCAGATCACCGAGAGCCGTGGCCATTTGAGCGGTGAGCAGATTGAAGCCGCGCGAGCAGCGGGCATCAATGATGCGAAGCTGATCGAAGTGATCGCGCACGTGGCCTCTCAGACGTTGACCAATTACCTCAACAACGTCGCATTGACCGACATTGATTTCCCCGCGATCAACGCCTGATTCAAGAGACACCCTGCAGCTGGCGAAGCCTGCGTCTGGGCCGGATGCAGGCTTCGCCAGCTGCTTGGTGTGCGTTTTGGTTCTACTCTTCGTTGGTCTCCGGCAACCGGTGTTCGCGGCAGATCAGGTCGACTTCGATCACTTCCAGAGGCTCCTCCGTCAGCCCGCAAAACGATCCGCCCGCTACTGTTCGATGAAAGCGGCAACTGCGGCAAAGCCCGAAGCTGGGCACATCTTCCCCGCGCTGGATGTTCCTCAACAGTTCCAGCAGCAAGCCGTCCAGGTCCTCCGAGCGCGTACCCATGCGTCGGGCGGCAGCCAGCAGAAAGTCGGGTGGAATCACCGCGTCCAATAACGCCCGGGCCGGCGGCGTCAGGGCCAGATGCACACTGCGTTTGTCCCGGGCATCCTGGGTTTTGGTCAGCAGACCCTTGCCTTCCAATGCCTTCAGCGATTGCGACACTGTGCCTTTGGTCAGGCCGAGGTACTCGGTGACGGCCAACGGGG
>JALYPE010000561.1 GCA_030856525.1 Pseudomonadota bacterium
TGATCTGATCTCACCGTTGCTTCTTTGCACAAACCGGATAAATGTCTGCACCCAGCGGATAGTCCCCCCACATCCCCCGTCCTAGCATAGCCCTGCCTGAACAATAACAATGGAGGCGGCGGCCATGACCCTGCGACCCGAATATCTTCATTCCCTGCTCGAAGATGACAAAGAAACCGGCATCTACCGCTGCAAGCGCGAGATGTTCACCGACCCGCGCCTGTTCGATCTCGAGATGCAACACATCTTCGAAGGCAACTGGCTGTACCTCGCCCACGAAAGCCAGATCCCTAACAAAAACGATTTCTACACCACCACCATGGGGCGCCAGTCGATTTTCATCGCGCGCAACAAGGACGGTGTGCTCAACGCGTTCCTCAACGCCTGCAGCCATCGCGGCGCGACGCTGTGTCGGCATAAATCCGGCAACAAGAGTTCGTACACCTGTCCATTTCATGGCTGGACCTTCAACAACTCCGGCAAACTGCTCAAGGTCAAAGACCCGGCGCAAGCGGGTTACCCGGCCAGTTTTAACTGCGACGGCTCCCACGATCTGACCAAAGTCGCCCGTTTCGAATCCTATCGCGGCTTTCTGTTTGGCAGCCTGAAGGCTGATGTCGAGCCGCTGGTCGAGCACCTCGGCGAGTCGGCCAAGATCATCGACATGATCGTCGACCAGTCCGCCGATGGCTTAGAAGTGCTGCGCGGTTCGTCCAGCTACATCTACGAAGGCAACTGGAAACTCACCGCCGAAAACGGTGCCGATGGCTACCACGTCAGTTCCGTGCACTGGAACTACGCCGCCACGCAGAATCAACGCAAACAGCGCGAAGCCGGCGATAGCCACCCGACCATGAGCGCCGGCAGCTGGGCCAGGCAGGGCGGTGGTTTCTACTCGTTCGACAAGGGCCATATGCTGCTCTGGACGCGTTGGTCCAACCCCGAGGATCGCCCGTTGTACGAACGCCGTGACGAATTGGCGCAAGACTTCGGCAAGGCCCGCGCCGACTGGATGATCGAGAACTCGCGCAACCTGTGCCTGTACCCGAACGTGTACCTGATGGACCAGTTCAGCTCACAGATTCGCATCGCCCGGCCGATCTCGGTCAACCGCACCGAAATCACCATCTACTGCATCGCGCCCAAAGGCGAAAGCGATCAGGCACGCTCGAGCCGGATTCGTCAGTACGAAGACTTTTTCAACGTCAGCGGCATGGCCACGCCCGACGATCTTGAAGAGTTCCGCTCTTGCCAGACCAGCTACGAGGGCAGCGTCACCACGTGGAACGACATGTCCCGTGGCGCCGAGCACTGGATCAAAGGCGCGGATGCAGCGGCCAGGGAAATCGACCTGCACCCGCTGCTCAGCGGCGTGCGTACCGAGGACGAAGGCCTGTTCGTGCTGCAACACAAATATTGGCAGCAGACCATGCTCAAGGCGCTTGCCGCCAGGCAGTCAGAGCTGATCGCAGTGGAGGCCGTGCAATGATCCTTTCTCATGATGCCGTGCGCGACTTCCTCTATCGCGAAGCGCGCTATCTCGATGACAAACAATGGGACGACTGGCTGGAGCTGTATGCGCCGGACGCGACGTTCTGGATGCCGTCGTGGGACGACAACGACGAGCTGACCGAAGACCCGCAGCGGGAAATCTCGCTGATCTGGTACGGCAATCGAACCGGCCTCGAAGACCGCATATTCCGCATCAAGACCGAGCGTTCCAGCGCGAGCATTCCGGACACGCGCACCTCGCACAACATCAGCAATATCGAGCTGCTGGAACAGGCCGACGGTTTCTGCAAGGTGCGCTTCAACTGGCACACCTTGAGCTTTCGCTACAAGACCGTCGACAGCTACTTCGGCAGCAGTTTCTACACCCTTGATATGCGCGGTGAAAACCCGCTGATCAAGGCCAAGAAAGTGATCCTGAAGAACGACTACGTTCGACAGGTCATTGATGTCTACCACCTCTGAGGCGGCCGTCATGACTCATTCCATTGCGTTCAATTTCGAAGACGGCGTCACCCGTTTCATCGACGCCAATAACGGCGAAACCGTGGCCGATGCCGCGTACCGACAAGGCATCAATATCCCGCTGGATTGCCGCGACGGCGCCTGCGGCACCTGCAAATGTTTCGCCGAGGCCGGGCGCTATGATCTGGGCGCGGAATACATCGAAGATGCCCTCAGCCCGGAAGAGGCGGAGCAGGGTTTCGTCCTGACCTGCCAGATGCGCGCCCGGAGCGATTGCGTGATCCGCGTGCCCACCTCATCGCAAGTCTGCCGAACGCGCCAGGCCAGCTACGAGGCGACGATCAGCGCTGTGCGTCAGTTGTCCGACAGCACCATTGCGCTGTCGATCAAAGGCGAATCGTTGAGCACCCTCGCATTTTTGCCAGGGCAATACGTCAACCTCGGGATTCCTGGCAGCGAGCAGACGCGCGCTTATTCGTTCAGCTCTTTGCAGCGTGATGGCGAGGTGAGTTTTCTGATCCGCAACGTGCCGGGTGGCTTGATGAGCACCTTCCTGACCGGCATGGCGAAGGCGGGCGACAGCATGAGCCTGGCCGGGCCATTGGGCAGTTTTTACCTGCGCGAGATTCGTCGTCCTCTACTGCTTTTGGCAGGTGGAACCGGGCTGGCGCCTTTCACTGCGATGCTGGAGAAAATCGCCGAGCAGGGCAGTGAACATCCGCTGCATTTGATCTACGGCGTGACCCACGATTTCGACCTTGTAGAAATGGATCGTCTGGAAGCATTCGCGGCGCGCATTGCCAACTTCAGCTTCAGTGCTTGCGTCGCCAGCCCTGAAAGTCAGCACCCGCTCAAGGGTTACGTGACGCAGCACATCGAACGCAAGCACCTGAACGATGGCGACGTCGACGTTTATCTGTGCGGCCCGCCGCCGATGGTCGAGGCGGTCAGCCAGTTCATTCGGGAACAGGGCATCGCGCCGGCGAATTTCTATTATGAAAAATTTGCCGCCAGCGCGGCGTGACCGGGAGCGCCCATGAACAGGTTTACAGACAAAGTCGCGCTGATTACCGGCGCTGCACAAGGGATCGGCCGCCGCGTCGCCGAGCGCATGGCGGCGGAAGGCGCGCGGCTGATTCTGGTCGATCGCTCCGAGCTGGTCTTCGAGGTGCAAAAGCAGCTGGGTGCGGCGAGTCAGGTCCTGGCGTTGATTGCGGATCTCGAACAATACGAAGAATGCAATCGTGTGATGCACACCGCTGTGGAACGCTTCAGCCGTATCGACGTGTTGATCAACAACGTGGGCGGGACAATCTGGGCCCAGCCCTTCGAGCATTACCACGCGCCGCAGATCGAAGCCGAAGTCCGCCGCTCATTGTTCCCGACGCTGTGGTGTTGCCATGCGGCCTTGCCGTTCATGCTGGAGCAGGGCAGCGGCGCCATCGTCAACGTCTCTTCGATTGCCACGCGCAGCATTAACCGCGTGCCATATGGCGCGGCAAAAGGTGGGGTGAATGCGCTAACGGCGTGCCTGGCCTTCGAGACGGCGGGGCGCGGGGTGAGGGTTAATGCGACCGCACCCGGCGGGACCGAAGCACCGCCGCGGCAGATCCCGCGCAACAGCGCCGAACAGACTGCTCAGGAAAAAATCTGGTATCAGCAAATCGTCGATCAGACGCTGGATAGCAGTCTGATGAAACGCTACGGCACCCTGGATGAGCAGGCGGCGGCCATCCTGTTTCTGGCCAGCGACGAGGCCTCGTATGTCACGGGTATGGTCATGCCGGTGGGCGGCGGGGATCAGGGCTGACGGCAACTACAAGCGACGCTGAAACGCCCGGACAATTCTGCGCGTGGCGTCGCTGGTGTCGAGGTTTTGCACGGCATCCAGCGGGAACCAGATGCAATCGAAGATCTCGTTCTGCGGCCGCGCTTCATCGCAATTCAGCACCGACGCTTCGTAGACATGATGCTCGGTGCTGCGCGAATGCAATTCCATCAGGTACAGCAGGCCATCGACACCCAGACCGGTTTCTTCCTGCAGCTCGCGCCTCGCGGCACCCGCCGTGGTTTCACCTCGCTCGACCTTTCCACCGGGCAAGGCCCAGCGACTTCTTGGCTTGCGCACCAGAAGGATATGTCGGTCTAGTTCACAAATAACGGTTGCGCGTATTTTCATGTATTACCTGACCGCTCGCTGTCACAAAAGTGTCATGTAAATGCTATATACGGGCGCGAAGTGGAGTGTTGAGGTCTCACCGATTTGAGTACTGGATCGTTTCAATCGTGCGATCGAATCCTGAAGACATCACGACGTCTGGTCGGCCAATTTCTTGGGCGCAGGTGTAAGGTAGGCTCGTCAGTTCTGGATATCAGTACCGAAAATGGAGGTGACTTATGAGCGTTCCGATGCTGAATAAGATGCACATGAACGGTTATGACGTTCTCAGCGTGAATAATGGACCCTGGCGGGTATGTACGCAGGGTGATCGGCTCGGTTCTTTTGCCAGCAGGGAGGAGGCACTGGCGTTCGCGGCGTCGCTGCCGGGTTACCGATCGCGAGACAAGACACCAGCGAGTCAAAAGGCCGCTAAGTAACGCTTTTGAAACCCCGGTTCGCCGGGGTTTTTTATCGGGAACGGGTCAACAGCTCGCCTTGCCCTCCTGAACAGGCGGTAGTGCCTTTTGTCGGGACGGTGAACGTGATCGTCTGGATCGGCTGTCGTATTGAAGGTAGTGAATTTTCGCAGCGCTTGAGGCTTCTTCAAAATGACGACCACCGATGATTTTCGATTCCACGCCCATGAACTGATTGTCGATCTCGACGCGGCCACCACTGAGATGATGAAGCTGATTTGCGCTCATCAACTGCACGGACCGGAATGGGAGAGGGTCTCCAAATGGCAGCATGAGGCCTACGAAAGGTGGACGACCTATTTGAACGCCAGGTCCTACCCTGATCCCGGCGATCAGAATGCTCCGCAATAAACCGCTCAAGGAATGGATGTATGCGCAATGACGCGCTACATTTCCCGTTTTAGGATAAAGGAAGCGTCATGCGGATGTTGTTTGGGGGTGTGGTGATGGCGGCGCTGGCGGGATGTTCGTTACCTGCGTCACTGGTACCAGGTGAGCCGAATGTCAGCAAGTACAGTGAAAAGCCGCCCAAGGAATACGCCGCCTGCGTGTTGCCGATTTGGCAATCGCACGTCTCCAAGTCGGCCCAGATGGGCATTTCCAACGGCTACCGAATCACGGCCCCGAGCATCATCACGTCGGATGAGATTCTCGACATTGTGAAATCGAAGAGCGGTAGCCACGTCTCACTGTACCAAGGACCGCCATGGGCCAAGTCTGGCGCGTTGCGTCAGGCTGTGCGCGATTGCTTGTAAGCGTCAGTCGCGAATCTCGGCCAGCGAGATACGGGTGTCATCGCTGGCCGGCGCAATGCCGCTGGTTTTCCGGTCCCGGCGTTCACTGATCCAGGTGTCCACCTGATCATTGAATTGCGCGGGTGCTATACGTCCTACCTTTCGCGCCAGATCCAGAATGGTCTGCTGCGCGAGCGCTTCTTCCATGCGTTTCTGCGCGGTCATCATGACCGCGTGGATGGAGCATTGCCCGGCGACTGCCCAAGCTGGCGTGTCACCCTCGAACAGAGCGCAACGGCCACGGATTTCGCGACAATCGAAAATCAGCTTCTGCCCGTCGATTGCGTTGACGATATCCAACACGCTGATCTCGTCTGAAGGGCGCGCCAGCTTGAATCCGCCACGTACGCCTTCAGTTGCCACTACCAGTTTGGCCTTGGCCAGCTTGGTGAAAATTTTCGCCAGATAATCCCCCGGCACGCCTTGCAGCTCCGCCAGATCGCGCACGCTCGCCTCTCGCGTTTCCCCGCGATTACCCACCAGAAACAGCAGGCAATGGATGCCGTACTCAACACCCGCACTGTAAAGAGACATAGTAATCTCCGACTGAAATTGTCGTCCATGCTAGCAGGTGGTCGTTAGCTCGGCAACGAATCAAGCTCGGACACGTTCATCAGTGCAACCCTTTTATTGGCTGACTCCTTGGAGTTTTACAGCGTTGAAGTTTTCGATGGCGACCATCACCAGAAACCGATTGATTATTTTAACTAGGATCAATACATTCGTAGTTAAACGGTCGGCCTGGCAAGAGCATGACCTTATCAAATCCAACAATGGGTCTCTCGCGGAGTTGAAAATGAAACAGCACATTCTGGTAATCGGTTCAGGTTTTGGTGGCATGTGGGCAGCGTTGAGTGCGACGCGTCTGTTCGATATCCATGGGCGCGACGATGTTGAAGTGACGGTCCTGGCCCCGCAGGCCGAGCTCCGTGTGCGTCCGCGCTTCTATGAGCCTGACGCGCATCAATTGGTCGCCCCGATTGGCGAACTGTTCGACGCGGTCGGCGTGAAATTCATCAAAGGTGCAGTGCAAACCATCGACGTCGCTCAAAAAAACGTTGGCTACATTGATGCATTCGGCGCCAAGCTGCAGTGCAGCTACGACAAACTCGTTCTTGCGGCCGGCAGCCGCCTTGCTATCCCGGCGACTACCGGCGTGGTCGAGCATGCGTTCGATGTCGACCAGATTGAACAAGCCATCCGACTGGGAAACCATCTGAAATCTCTAGCGAACCTGCCACCGAGTAAAGCTCGTAACACCGTAGTGGTGGCAGGCGGCGGTTTCACCGGGATTGAAACGGCCACCGAAATGCCGGCGCGTCTGCGAGCGATTCTGGGTGAACAGGCCGATGTCGAGGTAATCATCGTCGATCGCGGTGAGAAAATTGGCGGTTCCATGGGCCCGGAGATCGCCAGGTCCATCGAAGAAGCAAGCATCGAAACCGGCGTCACCTGGCGTTTGAAGACGTCTGTGGTTTCCGTCGATGCAGATGGGGTGACGCTCACTGACGGTCAACGTATCGATACCAAAACCGTGGTCTGGACCACGGGCGTACGTGCCAGTTCGCTGACCGAGCAGATCCCGGCCGAGCGTGATCACCTTGGTCGGCTGCATGTGGACAGCCATCTGAAAGTCATCGGCCAGGACGATATCTACGCTACCGGTGACGTCGCTTATGCGGCTTCTGACGACATCGGCAACTACGCCTTGATGACCTGCCAGCACGCAATTTCGTTGGGACGTCACGCCGGTAACAACGTCGCTGCGCATATCCTCGGGGTAGACCCGACGCCGTACAGCCAACCTAAATACGTCACCTGCCTCGATCTTGGCAGTTGGGGCGCTGTGTATACCGAAGGGTGGGATCGTC
>JALYPE010000580.1 GCA_030856525.1 Pseudomonadota bacterium
CGCATCACCCGCTGGACGTGGCGCTGGCTGCGTGAGCCGCTGCGGCTGCTGGTTGCCGTGTTGCTGTTCACCCCGACCATCATTGACCCGGTGAAAGAAAAGATCGCGCCGGCCATCGCCATCACTGCGCTCGACCTGATGTTCAAGGTCGGCAACAACGCCTGGCGGGCGATCTCCGATCTGTTCATGTACGGCATGATCGCCTTTGGCATCTATCTGGTTTTCGTCGCGATCCGCTTTCCGATCGAGCGCGCCTCCAACGCTCGCAAGGAACAGGCCGCCGCCAACCAGGCGGCCGCGCGCGTCGACAAGCCCGAAGACGACCAACCCTTCGGCGGTGCCGGCGATGATCGCTACGGTCGCCCACCGGTGCCGAGCAACCCCCAGCGCATGCGGGTCGACCCCCGTTTGTAAGCCGGCCCTGAAGCGAGAGTCCGAACATGTGTGAGTTATTGGGCATGAGCGCCAACGTGCCGACCGATATCGTGTTCAGCTTTACCGGGCTGATGCAGCGCGGCGGCCGCACCGGGCCACACCGCGACGGTTGGGGCATCGCCTTCTACGAAGGCCGTGGCCTGCGCTTGTTCCAGGACCCGGCGGCCAGTTGCGAATCCGAAGTGGCCAATCTGGTGCAGCGTTATCCGATCAAAAGCGAAGTGGTGATCGGGCACATCCGCCAGGCCAATGTCGGCAAAGTCTGCCTCTCCAATACCCATCCATTCGTACGCGAGTTGTGGGGGCGCAACTGGTGTTTCGCGCACAATGGTCAGCTTGCCGATTTTGAGCCGATCAAGAGTTTCTACCGTCCGGTCGGCGACACTGACAGCGAAGCGGCCTTCTGCGACCTGCTCAATCGTGTGCGCGGCGCGTTCCCGGAGCCGGTCGACATCGAAGAGTTGCTGCCGGACCTGGTCAACGCCTGCGCCGAATACCGTGGCAAAGGCGTCTTCAATTGCCTGCTCAGCGACGGTGATTGGCTGTTCTGTTATTGCTCGACCAAACTGGCTCAGATCACCCGCCGCGCACCGTTCGGCCCGGCCCGCTTGAAGGATGTCGATGTGATCGTCGACTTCCAGGCCGAAACCACGCCCAACGATGTGGTGACAGTGATCGCCACCGAACCGTTGACTGAAAATGAAACCTGGACCCGCTACGAACCGGGCCAATGGAGCCTGTGGCGGCGCGGAGAATGCGTCAGCCAGGGCAAGACCGAATAAGGACTCTCCTTCATGTTGCTCAGTTATGTACGGCTGGTGTTGTTTGCGGCGGGTCTGCTGATCGGTGTCCAGGTGCCGGGCTTCATCAGCGATTACGCCAAGCGGGTTGAAGCGCATCTGCTCGAAGCGCAGACCAGCCTCAGTGGTTTTCAGGGTACGGCCAATCAGTTTTTCAAAGGTGACATGCAGGCCCTGGTCGCGCACTACCGCGCCAGCGAAGACCCGATCTTTCGAAGTGATGCCGACAGCCTGAGCAACATGCTCAATCGTCAGCTGGCGCTGGATAAGCAGTTCCAGGCCATGCAAGGCCCGTGGTACATCCGCTTTCTGCAGGTGGTGCTGGCTGCTGATCCGGATATTCGCAAGGAAACCTGGAACGGCTACAGCTACCAGATTTTGCTGACACCGGAAGCGATGATCTGGGGCATGAGCGGCGCGTTGTTGCTGTCGTTCGGCATTGAATGCCTGTTCCGGCTTATCGACTGGGTCGTGCTGGGCGGCAGGCGTTTGCGCCAGAGCCGGCCAATTGAAGATCGGGATGTGCGGGGGTTGTAGCGGTTGATGCGGCCCTTGTGCTGAGGGGATGCGATCAGTCAGCGAGGGTGATGTAATTTCCCCCGACCTTCGCCGCATACCCCACCAGCACCTGCTGACACAGCGCGACAATCTCCTCGACCTGTTCCACCCCGGTTCGCTACAACATCACCACCTGCAGATCCGGTGGCCGCTGGTCGATGACGAGCAACGCCAGCGATGCGGCGACCTGACTTCCCCGCCAAGGCGGCATTTCAGACGGCCAAGATCTTTATTTGGAAAGAAACCGCATCCCTTCTTCCAAACCCCGCAATGTCAGCGGATACATCTGATCGTCAATCAGATCCCGCACGATATTGGTCGACGCGGTATAGCCCCACGTATCTTTCGGGTACGGATTGATCCAGATGAGTTTCTTGTACTTCTCCTTGAACCGCTGCATCCACACATAGCCGGCTTCTTCGTTCCAGTGCTCGACACTGCCGCCGGCCTGGGTGATTTCATACGGCGCCATCGCCGCGTCGCCGATAAAGATCACTTTGTAATCGGCGCCGTATTTGTGCAGCAAATCCTGGGTAGAGGTGCGTTCCGACGTGCGGCGCATGTTGTTCTTCCACACCGACTCATAAACGAAGTTATGGAAGTAGAAATACTCGAGATGCTTGAACTCGGTCTTGCACGCCGAAAACAATTCCTCGCAGATTTTCACATGCGCGTCCATCGAGCCACCGATGTCGAACAGCAGCAACAACTTGACCGTGTTGCGCCTTTCCGGGCGCATCTGGATGTTGAGCAGGCCGGCGTCCTTGGCGGTGTGATCGATGGTGCCATCGATGTCGAGCTCTTCCGCCGCGCCCTGGCGGGCGAATTTGCGCAGGCGTCGCAAGGCCACCTTGATGTTGCGCGTGCCCAGTTCCACCGAGTCGTCGAGGTTCTTGTACTCGCGCTGATCCCAGACCTTGACCGCTTTGCCCTGGCGTTTGCCCGCATCGCCGACCCGAATGCCTTCCGGGTTGAAACCACCGGAACCGAACGGGCTGGTGCCGCCGGTGCCGATCCATTTGTTGCCGCCGGCATGACGTTCTTTCTGTTCTTCGAGGCGCTTCTTGAATTCCTCGATCAATTTGTCGAGGCCGCCAAGGGACTGGATCGCCGCGCGCTCTTCATCGGTCAGCGAACGCTCGAATTCCTTGCGCAGCCAGTCTTCAGGAATCAGGGCTTGAAGGTGGTCGTCGAGTTTTTCGAGACCGTTGAAATAGGCCCCGAACGCGCGGTCGAACTTATCGAAGTGCTTTTCGTCCTTCACCAGAATCGCCCGGGACAAGTAATAAAACTCGTCCATGTCGGCAAAGGTCACGCGCTGTTTCAGCGCGTTGATCAAGTCCAGCAGCTCGCGCACCGAGACCGGCACCTTGGCTGCGCGCATTTCATTGAACAGGTTGAGCAGCATGGCTATCTTCTCGAATGATCAGCGAGTGCCGCGACGGCTCATGAACGCCAGACGCTCAAGCAATTGCACGTCCTGTTCGTTCTTCACCAGTGCACCGGCCAGCGGCGGGATCGCTTTGGTCGGATCACGTTCACGCAGCACCGCTTCGCCGATGTTGTCGGCCATCAGCAACTTCAGCCAGTCCACCAGTTCCGAAGTCGATGGCTTCTTTTTCAAGCCCGGTACTTTGCGCACGTCAAAGAACACGTCGAGTGCTTCGCTGACCAGGTCTTTCTTGATGTCCGGATAATGCACGTCGACGATCTTCTGCAACGTGGCGCGATCCGGAAACGCGATGTAGTGGAAGAAACAACGGCGCAGGAAAGCGTCCGGCAATTCCTTTTCATTGTTTGAAGTAATGATGATGATCGGGCGTTTTTTCGCCTTGATGGTCTCGTCGATCTCGTAGACGTAGAACTCCATCTTGTCGAGTTCCTGCAGCAGGTCGTTGGGGAACTCGATGTCGGCCTTGTCGATTTCATCGATCAGCAGAATCACGCGTTCTTCCGATTCGAACGCCTCCCAGAGCTTGCCCTTTTTCAGGTAGTTGCGAACGTCGTGGACCTTCTCCGTGCCCAGCTGCGAATCGCGCAGGCGGCTGACGGCGTCGTACTCGTACAGGCCCTGATGCGCCTTGGTGGTGGACTTGATGTGCCAGGTGATCAGCTTCGCGCCAAAGGATTCGGCCAGTTGCTCGGCGAGCATGGTCTTGCCCGTACCCGGCTCACCCTTGACCAGCAGCGGACGCTCCAGGGTGATGGCGGCATTGACCGCCAGCTTCAGGTCATCGGTGGCAACGTAGGCCTGGGTGCCTTCGAACTTCATCTGCTAATCCTCGAACGGTGATGCCGACCTGAGCGAGGCAGGGCGGGGCGCAATAAAATGGAGTACCCGACTATAACGCGCCGCCCCGTCGACTGTGAACGCAGACGGCCTATTCAGTCTCTGAATGGCGCGTCACATCTTGACTTGGTCTCGCGGGATGGCCAGTATTGAGATATCGCCATTTTGGCGATAGCTTGTCCGGCATGTCTACCAAATACAGATTTCGCGATACTTACCGCATTCAATTGCGCGAGAAAGACCACCCGCCGCCCCATGTTCATCTGACCGGCGCAGGCGTGGATGTAATGCTCAGCCTGGAAACGGTGCAGGTCATCATTGGCAAGGCGCCGCCGTTGATCATCAAGGAAGCGCTGGCGTGGATCAGAGCCCATCAGGCGCAATTGCTGGGGGATTGGAAACAATGCTACCCATGAAACGACCGCGATTGTCCTCGGTACGGGCATTAACTGACTATCGTCTGGCGCTGACCTTTATCGACGGTCAACAGCTCACGCTCGATCTGACGCGTGATCTGCAATCATTTTCCGGATTACGACCCTTGCTGGAAAAACGTGCCTTCGAGGCTGCGACATTGGGTGACGATGGCTGGAGCGTCGAATGGCCTCAGCAGGATATTCAGATCGGCGCCGACACCCT
>JALYPE010000600.1 GCA_030856525.1 Pseudomonadota bacterium
GTCTATGGACAGCCCTTGATGAGTTCTGTGGCTGGTGGAAGGCTCAGGACGCTCGCTGAAACGGCCTCACTGAACCGAGCTTCAGGTTCAGGGTCAATCGCTGCGGCCGTGGGGGTTATACTCGCCGCATCAAGCCATCACCATGTTTCACAAAGGTTGATTGAATGCCCATGCGTAACGATGCCAACGACGATTTCGACAATGTGCCGAGCCTGCGTGCCGACATCCTCGATGACGATGATTTTCCGACCACTGCGCGCAACGGTGCGCATTCGCGTAACGCGCCGGTGGTCAAGGTCAAGGCTGCCAGTACCGGTCCACTGTGGGCTCTGGTCGGCGCCTTGTTCTTTGCGTTCGCCGGCCTCGCCTGGTGGAGTTTCCAGCAGATTTCGCTGATGGAGCAGCAATTGGTCGCCACGCAGGAAAGTTTTGCGCGAATCAGTGAGGAAGCGGCGGGGCGCTTGCAGGATATTTCCGGCAAGGTGGTCGCCAGTCAGAGCAATGTCAGCAGCGACAGCGAAGCATTGAAGCTGCAAATCAAACAGCTGGAAACCCGCCTGCAGGACCAGAGCCAGCAGCAGCAGGGCGTGGCAGGCCAGGCTTCGGAACTGGATAAACGGCTGGCCCAGATGACCGCGCAAACCACCGATCTGGATAAGCGCCTCGCGCAGCTGACGGCGCAGAACACCGAGCAGCAGACCGCCAATACCCAGTTGCAAACGCAGGTGAAAACCCTGACCGGCGAGCTGAGCGCGTTAAAAACAGCCACCGCCGACGGCGGACAATACGATTCCCAGCTGAAAAGCATCGGTGCCGACATCGTCGCCCTGAAAAAACAGGGCAACCCGAGCGCTGCCATCGAGCGGCTCGAACAAGACATCATCGTGTTGAAAAGCCAGCAGGACAATCGCCCGGCTCAAGGCGCGGCCAGCACGGCCGAGTTCGATGCATTCCGCGGGCAGGTCACCCGAAGCATCAACACGCTGCAAGCGCAGATTCAGAATTTGCAGCAGCAACTGCGGGCGAAACCTTAGTCCGACCCACGCAACACTCCATAAGCTCACAGCTGCGCCGTACGTAGCAGCTGTCGAGCCTGCGAGGCTGCGTCCGTTTTATCCATTCCGGATGTTGCTCAACATCCATACATGCCGCCAACCCGTCTACGCTCTCCTGAAACCGATAAGAACGAGGAATGCGCAATGGCGGTTTTGCACAAGTTGGCCCTGTTGGGCGGGATGCTGTTGCTGTGCCTGGGGCAGGCTCAGGCGGCCGGGACTGAGGAGGAGGACAGTCAGGCCGCGCGGGCTTTGCTGGAAAAGGCCTTGGGCTACTACCACGAGAACGGCGACAAGGCGTTCGCGGCGTTCAGTCGTCAGGGCGAATTCGTCGACAAGGACCGTTACGTGTTCGTCGTCGACACCAAAGGCGTGATGCTCGCCAGCGGTGGTCCGTCTTCGGCGTTGATCGGGCGTGATGTCTCGGATGTACTCGGGCCGGATGTGCAGAAAGCGTTCAAGGACGCCTTGAAAGTGCCTGAAGCCAATGGCATTCAGCAGGCTGAATACCGCTGGCAGAATTGGTCGGATGGCAAGGTCGAGCGCAAGCGCGTGTTCTACCAACGCATCGGCGAACGCATTCTGGCGGTGGGTTATTACCTGCCGCGAGCCTCGGCGGAGCAGGCCATGGGCTTGCTGAACAGGGCGGCGATGGATCTGACCAAGGACGAGAAGGGAACGTTGATGGCAATCAACTCGCTCAAGGGCGGGTACTTGCAGGACGACCTGTATGTGTTCGTCGTCGACCTGGACACTCAGCGCTATGTCGCGCATGGCACCAACCTGCGCCTGGTCAACACCGATTTCGGCAAGATCAAGGACCCGGAGGGCAAACCGGTGGGTGAGCCGATTCTGGCGTTGATTGCCAGGCAGGATTACGGCGAATACGAATATCGCTGGAAGAACCCGGTGACCGGCAAGATAGAGGACAAGCACGCGTACCTGAAAAAGGTCGGGCATTTCCTCGTAGCCGTTGGTTATTACAGCCCTTGATATCCGATGTCTGAACTGCGGCTGTCGCGAGCATGCCCGCGACAGCGGTCACCCGGCCAATCTAGCGAACCTTGTCCTCGCGCCCCCGCAGCAGGGTGTTCGGCATCGCAATCGCTGCCGCCAGGCCCAGCAAGGACACTGCCGCACTGACCATCAGCAAATGGCGGAAGGTCAGCAACAATTCCGCACGCAAGGCATGTTGCGCATCCCCGGGGGCCGCGTTCAAACCGTCGAGCAAGACATTCCCCGAACTGCCCTCGGCCATCAATGCAGACCCGGCCAGTTGGGCGACACTGGAATCCTGCAACAACGCCAGCAACAGCGCCGACATTAACGCTACACCCACCGCGCCACCGAGCGAGCGGAACAAATTGGTGGTGCTGGTGGCCACGCCGATGTCCCGTTGCTCAACCGAATTCTGCGTGCCGACCAGAGAGGTCGGGAACTGCATGCCGCCGGCGATGCCACTGAGCAACATGAACAGGCTGCTGACCACCAACGCCTGAGGCGGGCTGTACGCCATGCCGAGGATAGCGATCGGCATGAGCAGGGCGCCGCAGAGAATCATTGGCTTGTAGCGGCCGGTCACTGACGTTCGACGTCCGGCGAAATACGCGCCAATCGGCAATCCCATCGCCAGTGGCAGCAGGTGCAGCGCAGCGCTATCGGCGCCGTCGCCGGTGACACTCTGAAAGCGCAACGGCATCAGCACGATCAGCGAGATCGCCTGGAAACTGGTGAAAAAGATCGTGCACCAGCACAGCACAGCGCTGCGATTGGCAAACAGATGCATCGGCAGGAGCGGTTCGTGGGTGCGACGCTCATGCAACACGAACAGCGCCAGTACAGTCACCGCGCAAACCACCAAGCCCAGCACTTCGGCGCTGCGCCAGGGATGACCCTGACCGACCTCGGTAATACCCAGCAACAAGGCAGTCAGCCCAATGATCATGAGTAGCGTGCCCAGGTAATCAATCACCGGTTTGCGCTGCGGCACTGGCAACCCGACCAGCGTGCGATGAGCGACCAGCAGGGCGCCAAGGCCTAGCGGCAAATTGATCAGGAACACCCAGCGCCACGACAGATACTCGGTCATGTACCCGCCGAGTACCGGCCCTGCGACGCTGGCCACCGCATACATGCTGCTGAAATAGCCCTGGTAACGACCGCGTTCGCGAGGCGGCACGATGTCACCGATGATCGCCTGGCTGACTGAAATCATCCCGCCCGCACCGATGCCTT
This sequence comes from Pseudomonadota bacterium, assembly GCA_030856525.1. GTDB lineage: Bacteria > Pseudomonadota > Gammaproteobacteria > Pseudomonadales > Pseudomonadaceae > Aquipseudomonas. Next base: position 3,291 of record JALYPE010000600.1, read on the forward strand.
GAAAGATTCGAGCCAGGACCAGTTGCTCCATGCTCTGGGCCATGCCGCATAACAGGGAGGAGACCGTGAACACCGCCATCCCGAACAGCATCAGCTTGCGGCGACCGTACAAATCGCCGAGCTTGCCGTAGATCGGCACGGCCACGGTCATCGCCACCATGTAACCGGAAATCACCCAGGCCAGCAGGTTGACGTCCTTGAAT
>JALYPE010000601.1 GCA_030856525.1 Pseudomonadota bacterium
ATTGGCAATTCGACAATGTTTAGCGTGTTTTCGGGTACTTCCTCGACTTGAGCCGCATAAGTCGGCTCTTCGATATTTTCACCTAACTCGCGTGCGTTTTCGGAGGGTGCGATGCTTTCGAAGGTCACATCATTCCGTGCGTATGACAGTCCAACCGTCTTGGCCCCATAACGAGGAGCTACCGTCAGAAACGCAAGGTCGTTTTCGATTTTGCCAAATTCGCCAATGACTTTTTTCGCTTCGATGATGGTTAAGTCCCCATTCAGCGGTAACTCGTCTCCTGGAACTGCGTGGACTTTAAGCGTAGAGCCGCCGATGCTGGCAACTCCATCCACCTTGATGGTCGCTCCGCTGCCGTCGGGACTGATGTGATAGGCAAGCACGCCAGTCTCAGAAATATTCAGGTTGCCCTTGATTCGAGGTGCACCCTGAAGTCTTCCGACGTTGAGAAGGCCGGCTACATCCAGTCGGCCCACGGTACCGCTACCCGCGAATGTGCCGCCGTCCTCAACAACTACGGCGCCCTTGATGTCACCATTGTGGATAAGGCTTCCAATCGTAAATGCGCCCCCTTTGATCTTCCCTTCGTTGGTCAGCGTACCGTCGTTGAGTACCCACACACCCTCTTTGAAATCCCCATTGCTGGTAAGTGTCCACGGACCTTCAGAAACATAGAGGCTGTCGAAGTTTCGGGTGTTTCCTAATTGACCTCCCTGGGAACCGATCAGCTGGATGACGTTGACACCTTTACCGCCGTCAACCTTCCCCTCGAAGCTGCCGCCGTTCTTGACGATGATGAGATCGTCCCTGTCGTCTGGTTTGACTGAAACACCTTTCACAGCGGGCTGAGGCGAATCAATTTCACTTTTATGCGTACTGTCCTTATTGATAAAGGTTGAAAGCCGAGTGAAAGGATCAGTCACGGGTTCAGATTGCTCAATTGCTGCGGGCTGATTTGTGGATTCCGCCAGTTTTAAAAATTCTTGGGCGCTTGTGTAATCAGCACAACCCAACCCCAGCGCAATCGCCAAAGCAAGATGATGTGGACGGTATGTGTGTTGAACGGGCATTGAATTTGGCCTCTGTGAACAGGAGGCCAAACTCTAAAAGAAGGCGTTTTGCGCTGATGTCAGGCGGTTCTGTGACCCGCGCAGGCTTTGTCGAAGCGATTTGCAGAAAAAGTGCAGGTCGCGGCGCGGAGATGGTTTTGGCTGATGATGGAGCGCAGCAATTACCTACGCCCCATCAACGCACGAGCACTTTTCGTACAATCAAAAACTCATTTGCCACTGCCCAATCAACCCGTGATTGCGACTGTTGCTGCCGAGCTCACCGCTGTAGCCAACGCCCACCGAATGGCGTGCGGAAATGGCCAGATCGACTCCGGCCTCCAGCACCAGGCTGTCTCGATCCAGTGAGCTGCCGTCAACGCTGAACGCCGTGCCACCGACCACAAACGCCTGACGGGTCGAATTGCTGACATCGCCATACGTATGCTTCCAGCCCGCAGTCATGCGCGGCGTTAGGCTCATGCCATTCTCAAGGGTGCTCAGGTGTGCCAGCCGGACGCCGAAGGTGCTGTTGAAGTTGTCCTGGGTTTGCCCGTCGACCTGCAATGCAGCAGAGCCACCTTTTTCCTCATAGCTGTCGCGGTGATATCGCTGGTAGCGGAGGCTGGCGAAGGGCTCTGCGCTGAGGCGGCCGCTGCCCATTGCATAACCGAACTCAGCAAAGGCTTGCTGGCTGTCGGCGTCGTAATCGCCCTTGGGCCGATCGCTGAAACCGTTGAAGGCGACCGTGCGTTTGCTTTCACCCTGATGACCGCTCCAGGCGGCACCCAGACGCAAGGCAAACGGACCGCTCTGACGTAGCGCGTAAACGCCGGCATGCCAACTTTCGACGTTGCCATCGACACCCGTGGCGTCCAGATCTGTCTTCGAATAACCGCCGAGCACACCCAGACGCCATTGCGGATCGAGTGCCCAGTCGGCGCCAACCACGCTGCCTTTGGTGCGCTGTTCCAGACCGCTGCTGCCGTGTTCCCCATCAAGCTTGCCGTAGCCGCCAATGCCTTGTAGCCAGAGTCGGCCGCGAGCGTTGGGATCGTTGAGGTTGCGCGCGTCGGAGGGCACGCCGGTGGCGGCCAGCATTGGCGAATCGTGTTGATCAAGGCCTGCCAGCAAACCTGAGCCGGCACCCATTTGCTGCATGGCCGCCAGCATGCTGCCACCGATCTGGCTGCTCGCACCCAATGTTGCGCTCGTCAGGTTGGCGTTGCTCGCACCGGACAATTGTTCGATTGCGTTGCCGGCGGTGGCGCTGGTGGTATTTAGCAACGCGTTATAGAGCGCATTGTTCTTGCTCATCGACGCCAGGCTGTTCGCCGCACTGCTGCCGTTGGCGGTGTCGGCGAATTGGTTGAAGGCAATGTCGTTGCGGGTATAGGTCAGGTCGACGTCGGTGGGCGTGTAGGCGAGGGTCGGCGTGAGGAACGCGTAATCGCTGGTGACGCTGCCGAAAGTGCCGTCAATGCTCGCAGCTTGCAGCACCGTGTAGCGGCTCTGCCACGGCCAGGTTCCGCTGCCCGGGTTCACCGCCAGCGTTGCGCCATTCAGGCTGGCAACGCCGCCCACCTGAATCGGTGCGCTGCTGCCGTCGGCGTTGACGCCATAGGCCAGGGTAGATCCACTGCCCATGTTCAGGTCGCCTACCACAGTGGCAGTGCCCAGTCGGGTATCGGTGCGCAAAGTGCCGTTGACCAGCAGATTGCCCACCGATCCACCGCCGGCGTACACGCCGCCCGCGTCGACAGTCAGGTCGCCGGCAACCCCGCCCTGGTTGATCAAGATCGCGCCGTTACGCACCGCGCCGCCGTCACTGAAATCGCCTTGGCCGGTGAGTGTCCACGCGCCCCGGCCAACCTCCAGCCATTCGAAATTGCGGCTGGCCGCAAAACTGCCGCCGGCCGGGTCGTCCATCACCACGCGATCGTAACCCGTGCCACCGTCAACGACGCCGACAAAGCGGCTGCCGCTACGCAACGCCAGCTCGTCGTCGCCGCCGCCAAGATCCAGCGCTAGGCCGTTGCTGCCGCTGATCGTGCCGCCGTTCATGACGCGGTCGTCGTATTCGCCCACCAGCTTCACGCCGAAGCCGTCGAGGCCCTGAATGGTGCCGAAGTTTTCCAGTGTGGTTGTTGCCACGCCCGCGCCGCCACTGCCGTCATCGACCAGAATGGCACTGGTGGCGCCGCTGATCAGTGCATCCTTGGCGTTCAACACATAACCGCCGCCCAGGGCAATACCTTCGCTGCCGTTGGCAAAACCGCCCTTGTCCACGCCACCCGCGCCGGTGCCGTGAATGACACCGTAGTTTTCGATGTGCGCGAGATTGTCGATGTCCACGCC
>JALYPE010000612.1 GCA_030856525.1 Pseudomonadota bacterium
GTCCAAAGCTGCTGACCACTCACACGGTTACTATCGGGTCGCTTGCCTGCTGACGTGGCCATGGGTCTATGGGAGCGAAGTAACCGTCTTCTATGACCGAGACTATTATCTGAGGTTTCTCGGTGAAGCTAACGCGCTAATGCCAGAGCGGATCAGTCATGATCTCGCATTGCACGTGCCAGCGAATTTCATTGAGCACGGGCATGACGTCACTCAATCCGACGATGAGGTCGCAGTTCAGTGGTGGTGCATTGGGGAATCGGCTTGACGCATTCTCGAGCAGGCTCGCTGCCACAGGAATTGTGGCGAACTGACAGACATCGCTTGGCCCAAGCACGCGAATAATCAATCTTCCCCTTTTTCCGCAACTGTTTCATATCTGTGCATAGGCCTTATTGAAATTCTCAAAAGCTTGCTCGACCTTGTATCGAAGCATCAAGGACGCAGAAAGTTTCACCATAGCCTCAAATAGTATATGCCCAGATGGAACCTCACATTGACCAACGCACCGGCCTGAAAAATCACCGGGTTCATACACATAGACTGTGTAGAAGACACCGCGAGGCTCCCGGTTTAATCCAACGGTGAGATACGTAACCGAACTACCCCTAACGCTCGACTCAGGTAGTGAAAACTCTAATACATCTTCAAACGGCTTCAACAAAACAGAAGAAGACATTACAAAAAGACTCGCGACATCCAGCGACTCTTCTACTGATTTAAGGTCAGGGGCTTTGTATTCGTGCTCAAGAATATTTCGAATATTGACTACTTTGCGCAAAAGACTGGGTGCCAATAGACCAAGCGCCCGCAATCGCTCCATTTTTTTCGGAACATTCCATCTGAGTGACGGATAGCCAAAAGAAATCAGCAATTGATCAAGCTGACAGACAATCGCTCGTTTTGCATTGGTCGTTGCGTTAAAAAGGGCAGATAGACCGCCCCGCTCAAAATCGTCTTCCGCCAAGCTCAAGAATTCGACAGGCGAAGTCTTAAACTCGGTCATCGTGAAGCTGCCACCACCCGACGCTACTGCACACTTGCTCATATCAAATTCATGAGAGAGGCAAAACTCTTTGATATCCATCTGTGACTGACTCATGTGTGGGCTTAAGGGCCGTAGAAACAATAATCTATCAGTGACGCTACCGGGATGGCCGTACTGCCGATTTTCAGCGAACGATCATCAAAAATTGCATGACAGCACAAAAAAATAGGGATGGATTTACTCTCGTCCATTAGTGACTCTTCAGCCTTTGGCTAAGTACCCGCCAGCGTGAAAAAAGCGACAGACCGAATTTACGCAAGCAACACAAACCTAGCCTCAAGCCTGTGCAACAACTCAAACGTATTCAAAAACGGAACGTTAAGTTGCTCGCAAATATTCGGGATGATGAATTTACGTTTCGCTTCGCGATTCAGCACTTCGTGAGTCACCAACGTCGCTCCCGTCGTCATGGCCTTTGCAATCAACCAAGGGTCAGCACCTGCTAAAAATTCTTCCAAGGCGCCGGTCTTCATTCTCGGCGCTTGATCTGCCACGAGCCCTGCCACTTGCGCGAAGGCTTGTTGCGTCGCGTCATCGGTGGTGATGTGGAAAAACCCTGAGTTTTCCTTGGCCCAACCAGCCAGTTCATCATTTCCCTTAGCTAACTCATCCATTACGGGTGCGATGCTGGATAAAGCCAGCGCTTCGTTTTTCAGCAACAACCATTGCCAGAATCCAGGACAGATCGCCATCCCGTAGTAACGATTCTTGGCCTCAATCAGAGTGTTTGCGTCGAGCAAATGATTCATTCCGTGATCCTGCTGGCGAGCGTCCTTAATTTGGCGGGCTGCACGCCGAGCAAATGTCCTGCATCACGCAGCAGCATCCGGCCACTTATTGCTTCAATCAGCACTGCCTTGCTCAGGCGAGGGCTGTTTTTCGCGGTGGCGTTGCGGTAGTAGTTACCCGCGCCACCTTTTTCATTCTGGAAAGCCATGAGGATCGCGCGATAGTAAGCGCCGTATTGGGCCTGGCTTATATATCCAAGATCCAGGGCGCGGCGACCGATCGCTAATTTACTGATATGAAACCGAGTGGCCAGCGGAGCCAAGTTGTCTTCCCAATTAACATCGACGTTCCAGATGGCGCGAAATTGAGCTTCGGGCGCCAGAAACTCGCCTGCAACTGCATTGCAAAATCTTTCCTCGTGTCGACCATCCGCGGTGCTCCCGTCGGACACTCCGCTGCTACCTATCCAGATGTGGGCCAGTTCGTGCAGTAAGGTGAACAACCGCGCGGAGGGGGCGTCGGAGCTGTTGACGAATACAACGGGGGCGTAGGTATTGCTGATGGCAAAACCCCGAAACTCGCTGACTTCAAGTTTGCGATGGGTATTTCCTAGAGCAATGCCACTTCGCATAACCAAGATGCCAGCCATTTCTGCGGCGTCGATCAAGGCACGGCTGTACTTGTCGTAATCCAATCGAGCAGTGTCAGGGTTCACGCCGAGCGTCCGGCGGATATCGTCCACCACTTCTGCGACTCGAGATCGGCTACTGAAGCGACCGACAAATGCCAACGGCTGACGCTCTTGGTTCTGCAAATACTCCAGGTACCAATCCTGCTTACGCATGGCATCCCTTACAGTGTCCAACAACCCCAGGCTGGGACGCTGGGGCGCAATCCCACCGACGGTCCTCAGATCAGGTAAAGGCAGTTGTTCAACGGGGGGCTGCTGGAGGAATAGAAAACCAAAGGGAATGTGAGCGAGACTTGCCCACTTCTGAGCCTGAAGGAATGTTGGTTTGGTTTCGCCAGCCTCCCATTCCTGCACTCGATCGGGTTTCACCGGCAGCTTTTTAGCAACCTGCTCGGTGGATAGGCCTGCACGCTCACGAGACCATCGGAGCAGGCTTGGGTTGACTAAGGCGGCTTGGCTCACAGGGGCGCAGGCAAGTCAGATGCTGCCGGAAGACGTTCGATGGCAATACTGGCAGATGCACTCGACTGACGCTGGTTCCGGATATCTGGCATTGCCTTTTTCCTTGGCGATTAAAAGTCTGGCGGTAGTGGCTACAGATTAGTCGAGAAGCGGCGCTTTCGACGTTGGAAGCGCGGGATTATGAGGTAATTCATCAACCACCCGAAGCGCGAATTTGTAACCCGCAGACAGATGGTATTGACCTGTTTCAACGCGTTTCTGGAACGCAAACTGCGGCTTTCCCGAAGGTTGCAGAAGCGAGGTCCACACGATACCCTCCCACCGTCGCTGCCAATTCAGCGACCGGGTGTGGTAACCCGTGTTATTCAAGGCGCTACAGCGCCCCAGTCACGTCATCAGGCGCTTTTTTTATGCCTGTGGCGTGAGTCATGGCGGCTGTGCGTGGGACGTCTTCGGGCGTGCCGGTTTCCTTGATTCCCGGTTTACCACCCCGCGCACAGCTGTCACCCATTCGTGTGGTAACGAACGTGGCAGCTACTTAGATCAAGGACGCTGACCTATGAACAAAACAAATCCGCATCAAATTTGGCTTTCCCTTCTACGCAGCCCCCAATCGAACAACGCCCTCCCCCACCACATCTCCCTAATCGGAGGTGCCAAATGACCGACCAACCCGAACTCAAAACCATCGGCCTCACCCCCGCCATCTCCTGCGGGGATCAAGCCGTATTCCACGTCACTCGCGGCGTCCCACTCGGCGATGCTCTATCCATGGCATCCGACTTCCTATCCCTCGCCAAACAACTCACTGAAGATGCGGTCTACGCCAGAGACACCGATCGCCACGCCTGGGCTGCGCATTATTTGACGGGGTTGAGTAAGGCGTTGGTGGATGATGAGGTGAAGGTGCTTACTCGGGATCGGGTTTCTGCGGCGGCGAAGGCTGCGTGGGCGGCGGAGGTGTTTGACGCTTAGCGGTTGAACAGTGGCGGGAGGGGGTTGATGTCGGTCGGTGGCTGGCATCGAGCCTCGTGGCTAGGGGATTGTCGTATTGCGGGGCCGTCTCGTTTGACGGGGGATTGGTCCTGGAAGCGCAGTTCGCGGAGTGCCTGGTGTTTGCTGGTTGCAGGTTTGGGGGGCGCTTCGCGACCCAACGGGGATAAATCCCCTCGCCACAGGTTTCTCGCCCGACCGACGATTGTGTCGGGTACAAAAATTGCGGGGTTGGGGGCCTGCCATTGTCTGGTGTCATTGCTGAAGGCTGGGGCGCAAGTACGTCTGCGCTCTGGAATCTTCGCGTATCTGATGCTGTTTCTCATCGGGCGATAGCTGATATATATCGGCTATACGCGAGCGAGCAGCGCCCGAGCCTAGCGAGCGAACGCCGCCCTCCACTCTCATCTAGACTCAATTCATAGTCGCAGGCAGAACCGAACAAGTCGCTTTGGTGCAGTCCAATCAAAACCACCATGGCAAGCTGCCTTAATGCCCTTTTTGAGGTGCGGCGAAGACCGTGCCGGGCACAACAAGATGCCCGTTCAGGGTGCCCTGGCCACCGGCCTGAAATTGCCACGATACCGTGACGTGGTGTGAGTGCCGCAGCCGACACTTTCGGACGAACGACAACCGCCTGGTTTGTCCGTGACCGTGAGGAATGCTGTATGCCTGATGAGATGTTGCACCTGCCGATGGTCAGCAGTCTGCTGGAGCGTCACAAAAGCGCCCCCGGTGCGCTGTTGCCCATTCTTCATGAGATTCAGGCGGGCATCGGTTACATCCCCGATGCTGCCATCCCCGAAATTGCCCACGCGCTCAATCAGAGTCAGGCGGAGATTCGCGGGGTGATCAGCTTTTACCATGACTTTCGTACGGCGCCGCCGGCCCGGCATATCCTGCGATTGTGCCGCGCCGAGTCGTGCAAGAGTCGCGGCGCCGAGCAGTTGGCGGCGCAGTTGCGCGAACGTCTGCAGCTCGACGATCACGGCAGTAGCGCCGATGGCAGCATCAGTTTGCGCCCGGTGTATTGCCTCGGTGCCTGCGCCTGCTCGCCGGCGCTTGAGCTGGACGGTCGGGTGCATGCGCGATTGAGTGCCGAGCGGCTGGATGCGTTGCTCGACGCCTGTCGGGAGGACGCATGATGGCGCGTTTCTATTTGCCCGGCGATTCGTTGGCCCGGGCCGTGGGTGCCGATGAGGTGGCCGTGGCGTTTGCCGCTCAGGCCGAGCAGCGCGAGTTGCCGTTGGACTTTCAGCGCACCAGTTCTCGCGGTTTGTACTGGCTGGAACCGTTGCTGGAAGTGGACACCCCGCAAGGCCGGATCGGCTTCGGGCCGTTGACGGCGGCCGATGTGCCGTCGCTGCTGGATGCGTTGCAAAGCGAGCCTTCCGCGCATCCTTTGGCACTGGGTCTGGTGGAAGAGTTGCCGTATCTCAAATCGCAACAACGCCTGTTGTTCGCCCGCGCCGGCGTTACCCGGCCGTTGTCGCTGGACGATTACCTGGCACACAAAGGTTTCGAGGGTTTGAAAAGGGCCATCGACATCGGCGGCGAACAGACCGCCACTGAAGTCTTCGATTCAGGCCTGCGTGGCCGTGGCGGTGCGGCGTTCCCGGCGGGGATCAAATGGCGAACGGTGCGCGCTACCCCGGCGGCGCAAAAGTACATCGTGTGCAACGCCGACGAAGGCGATTCCGGCACCTTCGCCGACCGCATGTTGATGGAAGGTGACCCGTTTCTGCTGATCGAAGGCATGGCCATCGCGGGAATAACCGTCGGCGCCAGCTATGGCTACATCTACGTGCGTTCGGAATATCCCCAAGCCGTGGCCACGTTGAACGAGGCTTTACACATCGCCCGAGCTAATGGGTATCTCGGCGCCGATGTTGGCGGCAGCAGCCACGCCTTCGACATGGAAGTGCGCGTCGGTGCCGGCGCTTACATCTGCGGTGAGGAAACCGCGCTGCTGGACTCGCTCGAAGGCAAGCGCGGGATCGTTCGCGCCAAACCGCCGATTCCTGCATTGCAGGGTTTGTTCGGTCTGCCGACGCTGGTGCACAACGTGCTGACGCTCGCCTCGGTGCCGCTGATTCTGGCGAAAGGCGCGCAGTTCTATCGCGATTACGGCATGGGCCGTTCGTTGGGCACCATGCCCTTCCAGCTGGCGGGCAACATCCGGCACGGCGGGCTGGTGGAGCGCGCCTTCGGCCTGACCTTGCGGGAACTGGTGGAAGATTACGGCGGCGGCACCGCCACTGGCCGTCCGCTGAAAGCTGCGCAAGTCGGTGGCCCCCTCGGCACCTGGGTGCCGCCGTCGCAATTCGATACGCCGCTGGATTACGAAGCGTTCACCGCCATCGGTGCGATGCTCGGCCACGGCGGCGTGGTGGTCGCGGACGACAGTCTGGACATGGCGCAGATGGCGCGCTTTGCGATGCAGTTCTGCGCCGAGGAATCCTGTGGCAAATGCACGCCTTGCCGCATCGGCTCGACCCGTGGCGTTGAGGTGATTGATCGCTTGTTGGCCGCGCCAGAACAGAGCGCTCGCGACGAGCAGGCGCTGGTCCTCAAGGACCTGTGCGACACGATGCAATACGGTTCGCTGTGTGCCTTGGGCGGCATGGCCCCTTTCCCGGTGGCGAGCGCCCTCAAGTACTTCCCCGCCGACTTCGGTCTGCAGCCCTCGGAGGCCGACCAATGATCACGCTCTTCGACCCGAAAACCGACATCGATCTCGGCACTCCGGCGCGCGACAGCCAGGTGCAAATCACGCTGAATATCGACGGCCGCAGCATCAGCGTGCCGGAAGGCACTTCGGTGATGCGCGCCGCGGCGCTGCTGGGCACCACCATTCCGAAACTGTGCGCCACCGACAGCCTGGAAGCGTTCGGTTCCTGCCGCATGTGTCTGGTGGAAATCGACGGCATGCGCGGCTACCCGGCGTCCTGCACCACGCCGGTGGTTGAAGGCATGAGCGTGCGCACCCAGACGCCAAAGCTTGCGACGCTGCGGCGCAACGTCATGGAGTTGTACATCTCCGATCACCCGCTGGACTGCCTGACCTGCTCGGCCAACGGCAATTGCGAGCTGCAAACCGTCGCCGGCCAGGTTGGCTTGCGCGAGGTGCGTTACGGCTACGAAGGCGACAACCATCTGGCCGATGTGAAAGACACTTCCAACCCCTATTTCGACTACGACCCGAGCAAGTGCATCGTCTGCAACCGCTGCGTGCGCGCCTGTGAAGAAACCCAGGGCACCTTTGCCCTGACCATTACCGGG
>JALYPE010000622.1 GCA_030856525.1 Pseudomonadota bacterium
CGGACGATCACGCGCGGCTCGGGCCAGCCCTTGAGTTCAAAGTGGTGATGAATCGGCGCCATGCGGAACACGCGGCGACCGGTCAACTTGAAGGAAGCAACCTGAATGACGACTGACAGGGTTTCCATCACGAACACGCCGCCCATGATGAACAAAACGATTTCCTGACGGACGATTACCGCAATCGTGCCCAAGGCCGCGCCCAGCGCCAGTGCGCCGACATCGCCCATGAAGACTTGCGCCGGGTAAGTGTTGAACCAGAGGAAGCCGAGGCCTGCGCCGATCAGCGCGCCGCAGAAAACGATCAGCTCGCCCGCGCCCGGAACATAAGGGATCAGCAGGTATTCGGCGAATTTCACGTTACCGGACAGGTAGCAGAAAATCCCCAGACCGCCGCCCACCATCACGGTCGGCATGATCGCCAGGCCGTCGAGGCCGTCCGTCAGGTTGACGGCGTTGCTCGAGCCGACGATCACGAAGTAGGTCAGGACCACAAAACCGACGCCCAGCGGAATGCTGTAGTCCTTGAGCATCGGCAGGATCAGGGTGGTTTCCACCGCTGAAGGGGCCGTCATATAAAGGAAGATGGCAGCGCCCAGACCGAACACCGACTGCCAGAAATACTTCCAGCGGCTCGGAAGGCCGCGAGAGTTCTTCTCGATGACCTTGCGATAGTCATCGACCCAGCCGATGGCGCCAAACAGCAAAGTCACCAGCAATACGGTCCAGACGTAACGGTTGCTCAGGTCGGCCCAAAGCAAAGTGCTGACGCCGATGGACGAAAGGATCAACGCACCGCCCATGGTCGGCGTGCCCGATTTGGACAGGTGCGATTGCGGACCATCGTTGCGAACGGACTGGCCGATCTGACGGTTCTGCAGGGTGCGGATCATCCACGGGCCGTAGCACAGCGACAAGACCAGCGCGGTCAGCACACCGAGAATCCCGCGCAGGGTCAGGTACTGAAAGACCGCGAAGCCTTTGTGGAACTGTTGCAGATACTCCGCTAGCAGCAGCAGCATTAATGTTTCTCCAGACTGGATCCGCACAAAGCGGCGACGACGTTTTCCATCGAAGCGCTGCGCGAGCCCTTGATCAAAATGGTGGTATTGGTGTCTTGCTCGGCTTCCAGGGCTTTGATCAGTTCGGCCTGAGTGGCGAAGTGACGAGCCTGTTCACCAAAAGCGTTCACGGCGTGGACCATCATGGGTCCGACGGCATACAGCGCGGATACCTTGCCACGGGCGTATTCGCCCACGTCGCGGTGGCCCTGTTCAGCCCAGTCGCCCAATTCGCCGATATCCCCGAACACCAGGACGGTGCGGCCGGAAAAGCCGGCGAGTATATCAACGGCGGCGCACATGGACGTCGGGTTGGCGTTGTAGGTGTCATCGATCACGCGCATGCCATTGCTGGCCAGCTGCGCGACGGTACGGCCCTTGACCGGTTGCACTGCGCCAAGACCGGTGGCGATGCCGAACAGCGACACGCCCAAGGCGTGCGCGGCAGCGGCGGCGGCCAAAGCGTTGGCGACGTTATGAGTGCCGAGCAGGTTCAGCTGAACGCGCTCCACACCTTCAGGACTGTGCAGGTTGAACGCCGGGCAACCGCGAGCGTCGCGGTCCAGGTCACTGGCGTAAAAGTCGGCGCTGACATTGCTCAGGGCAAATGTCAGCACTTTGCGACCGGCTGCGCGGGTCTTCCAGATGTCGAATGCCTTGTCGTCAAGATTGAGCACGGCGACGCCATCGGCCGCCAGCCCTTCAATGATCTCGCCTTTGGCTTCAACGATTTTGTCCGGGCCGCCAAATTCGCCGACGTGGGCAGTCCCTGCGTTGTTAAGTACGGCCACGTGGGGTTTGGTCATGGCTACGGTGTAGGCAATTTCGCCGAGGCGCGATGCACCGAGCTCGATCACGGCGGCGGTGTGTTCCGGCGCCAATTCGAGCAATGTCAGCGGTACGCCGAGGTCATTGTTCAGGTTGCCACGGGTGGCCAGCACCGGGCCACGCGTGCGCAGAATGCTTGCGAGCATTTCCTTCACCGTGGTCTTGCCGCTGGAACCGGTGATCGCCGCAACCGGGCTGGTGAAGAGCGAGCGGTTCATCGCACCCAACTGGCCCAAAGCCATGCGGGTATCCTTGACCACTAGTTGCGGCAGCGTGCTGTCGGCGACTTCACGCTCGACCAGCGCTGCGACCGCGCCTTTGCTCGCCACGTCGTTCAGATAGTCATGACC
>JALYPE010000624.1 GCA_030856525.1 Pseudomonadota bacterium
GGATGAAGCGTTTGCCAAGACGCGCGTCGGCCTGCAGCTGGTGTACGCCCAATTGCCGGCTGATGTGCTTGACCGCCTGCATGGCGGCGGCGCCACGAATGAGTTCGAGGCCTACATGAACAAGACGCCGGAAGAGCGGATACAGGACGCCATCCTGCAGGAAATGGTACTGACGAAAGAGGAAGTCGCGCAGATGCCACCCGAGCAACAGCAGGCCGTGGCGAAAGAAATGGCCGAGCGCATGCAAGACAAGGTTGAGATCGCTCAAGCCGAGAAACAGAACGCAGCGGCCGAAGACAGCAGCAGCCGCTTGGCGACCCTGTAGAAACCTGCGTTTTCACCCGCCCTATTGCAGCTGGCGCAGCCTGCGTCCGGCTGCGCAGCAGTCATAACATCGGCCAGCGCGGTTGCTCTGCTCAGCATCGACGCCGACGACTGCTTCGCAGCCGGACGCAGGCTGCGCAGCTGCTACGGGAGATCCACACCGGACCTTAATTCAGCTGCAAGGTCGAATTGAACTGGCTGATCGCATCCACCACATGCCTGGAACCTTGCTGGATTTCCAGAATCACCTCGCCCGCCTCGTTCGCCAATTCCACGCCAAGACCCGTCCGGCTCAGACTCGATTGCATGCTCGACACCGCGCTCAGCGACAGATCGTGGTTCCTGCGCACCACATCGACAATCTCCAGAGTGGCCTGACTGGTGCGAGCCGCGAGGCTGCGCACTTCATCGGCCACCACGGCAAACCCCCGGCCATGCTCACCGGCGCGCGCGGCTTCAATCGCGGCATTGAGCGCCAGCAAGTTGGTTTGATCGGCAATGCCGCGAATGGTCTGGACGATAGTGCCGATGATGTCTGACTGTTGGCTGACCGCATCAATGCTCTGCGCCGCCTCATTCAAATCCTTCGAAATGTCCTGAATGATCTGTACCGTTTGCTGCACCACCTGCGAGCCTTTCTGCGCACAGGCGTCGTTTTGCACAGACGTGCTATGAGCGGAATCGGCCGCGGATTGTAAGGAGGAGACTTGTTCGGTGATGTCACTGGCAAACTTCACCACTTTGTATAAACGTCCTTTGGAGTCGAACAACGGGTTGTAGGAAGCTTCCAGATAAATCGTCCGACCGTGCTTGTCTCTGCGTTCGAAACGGCGCGAGTGGTATTCGCCACGATTCAGCGACGCCCAGAACGCCTTGTACCCTGAGGATTCGGCTACGGCGCGATGGCAAAACAGGCTGTGGTGCTGACCGGCTACTTCGTTGAGCGAGTATTGAGTGGTCTTCAGAAAGTTGTCGTTGGCCGTGATCACATGACCATCGGGGGTAAATTCGATGACCGCCATCGAACGGCCGATAGCCGCCAGCATGCTTTCTTCTTCGTGTTCCTTGCAGACTCTCGCGGAAATATCCGTGGCCACCTTGATCACGCTGCGCACTTGCCGGTCTGGACCTAATACCGGCATGTAGCTGGCTTCAAGCCAGATTTCCCGGCCGCTTTTGTCCAGCCGTAAAAACGTACCGCTGATTGGCTCGCCACGCGCCAGGTCACGCCAGAGTTTGGCGTACGCGTCGCTGCGATGGAACGCTTCTTCGCAAAATATCCGATGGTGTTTGCCGCGTACTTCCTCGGCGCTGTAGCCCATGGCGGCGCAAAAGTTTTCGTTGGCATCGAGCACGATGCCTTCTGGCGTGAATTCAATCATCGCCATCGAACGGCTGACAGCCGCCAGCTTCGCGCTGGCTTCGGCCAGCGCGCACTTAAAACGTTCGATCTCCAGCAGATCAGCTTTGTGATGTAAGTTGAACATGGTCGTAATCACCCTGAGCGCGTTTTTTTGAATTGATGAAAGTTCTTTGGTCTTTCAACGGATCCACGTTCTTTGAAACAGGCACACGCCCCCCTCCACGGGAGGGCATGTCAGGTGATCAATGATGTTTAATCGGAGTGTCCATGGTGCAACGCTCGTATCAAGACATCCTTCTCTTGATAGCCCGGGACCGGGCCAACCCTGATGCATTCATAAATAATTCCCTTTACCGAACCGCTCCGTTTTTACAGGTGCGCTGCTCGTGCACTCTAAAGCCGGGCATCACATTCTGACCGACATGTTAGTAACGACAGCTT
>JALYPE010000651.1 GCA_030856525.1 Pseudomonadota bacterium
ACTGGTGATAGGACTGCAACAGGCGTTCCGGGTCGGGTACGCGGCTTTTTTCGTCGAAACCGATGCCGTTGACGATGTCGCCGCGGTACGCGGGCAAGGTCACGCCGTCGATGGTTTCATCATTGGCCGAGCGCGGTTTGGCAAACTGCCCGGCCATACGTCCGACCTTGACCACCGGGCAACCGGCAGCGAAGGTCATGACGATCGCCATCTGCAGCAGCACCTTGAAGGTGTCGCGGATTTTCGCGGCGGAGAATTCCGCGAAGCTTTCGGCGCAATCGCCGCCCTGCAACAGAAACGCGCGGCCCTGGGTCACCTCGGCAAACTGGCGGCGCAACTCGCGCGCTTCACCGGCAAACACCAGTGGCGGATAGCTGGCCAGGGTTTGCTCGACGTGCGACAGATGCGCGGCGTCGGGGTATTGAGGTTGCTGCTGGATCGGCAGGGCGCGCCAGCTGTCAGGGCTCCACGGTTGGCTCATCACGGTCTCGGTTGTTTTACGCTCGGGCGCTCATGTTATCAGCAATTAGTGCGTGACCCGCTGCCGTCGCTTCGCCGACAATCGCGCCTTTGCCGCTGCATGTTGCGGTGTGTCGCGTTGCCCCGAGCGGTGACGATCAGGAGACCCAATGACTGAGGAGCGCGTCGAGCATCTGCTCGCCGAGGTACAAGACGAGTTCGGCGTGATTCGCGTGCTGGAAGTGGCCGATTACCGTTTTCTCGAGTTCGGTGACGCCATCGAACAGAGCTGTGTGTTCACCGCCGACCCGAGTTGGCTCGAATACGATTACACCCGTGCCATGCTGATCGGCGCGTTATGCCACGAGCAGCCGGAAAGCGCGCTGTTCCTGGGGCTCGGTGCAGGCACGTTGACTCAGGCTTGCCTGAAGTTTTTGCCGCTGGAAGACGTCGAAGCCATCGAGTTGCGCCCCGACGTGCCGCGTCTGGCCATCGAGTATCTCGGGCTGGATGACGACCCACGGCTGTACATCCGCGTGGGCGATGCGCTGGAATTGCTGGACACTGCTGAGCCGGCGGACCTGATTTTCGTCGACCTTTACACCGACGTCGGCCCGGGTGTCGGCCATCTGGCCTGGCGTTTTCTCGAGAACTGTCAGAAACGCCTGAACCCCGGCGGCTGGCTGGTGATCAACCAGTGGGCGACCGATGACGGTAAGCCGCTGGGGGCGGCGCTGTTCCGTGGTTTGTATCACCGGCACTATTGGGAACTGCCGGTGAAGGAGGGCAATGTGATTCTGATCGTGCCCTCCGAGCTGGATCAGGAGTTGGACCTGCAAGGGCTGATGGCCCGGGCCGAAGGGCTCGCGCCGCGGTTGGGGTATTCGTTGCAGTCGTTGATCAAGGCGATCCGCCCGGCGACATGAAAGCGCCGAGTCACCCGTGGTGAAGGCATGTATCTGTGGCGAGGGGATTTACCTGTGGCGAGGGGATTTATCCCCGTCCGATCGCGTAGTGATCGCAAGCCAGCGAATGCGGTTTGCCTGACGCACCGAGGTGCTGGATTTAGGACTGCTGCGCAGCCCAACGGGGATAAATCCCCTCACCACAGAATCACCTTGCTTCGGTGGGGCCTCAGCAGCCCTTGAAAACCCCTGGCCGCTTCTCGACCAGCGACCGCATGCCTTCCTGCGCATCCTCGCTCCCCAGCAAGCGCTTTGCCAGCGCGGGCAACGCCTGCGCCGCCACCTTTTCACCTTCATGACGTGCCTGCCGCGCCGACATCAGCGTCGCCTGCACCCCAAGCGGCGCCTGACACGCAATCCGCTGCGCCAACTCCATGGCCCTTGGCAGCAAATCCTCACTGGCCATGACTTCCTGCACCAGTCCCAGGCGCAACGCTTCGTGGGCATCAAACTCATCGCCAGTGAGCAGCCAGCGCATGGCATTACCCCAGCCGGCCAGCTGGTGCAGGCGCAGGGTCGCGCCACCAAACGGGAAGATCCCGCGCTGCACTTCCTTCTGCGCAAAACGGGTATTGCTGGCGCACAGGTTGATGTCGGCCGCCAGCATCAGCTCGATACCGATCGTCAGGCAGTAGCCCTGCGCAGCGACGATCACCGGTTTGCTTACCCGTGGGCCAACAAACACACCCCACGGATCACAACCACCGGGCGGCGCCTGCCAGCCTTCGGCGAGCGCTGCACTGGCGTTGACCAGATCGAGCCCAGCGGTGAAATGCTCGCCATGAGCGAACACCACCGCCACCCGCGCTTCGCGGTCTGCCTCGAACTCGCCATAAGCAAGGCTCAGCGCGTTGAGCAGTTCGAGGTCGAAAGCGTTGCGCTTGGTGACCCGATCCAGACCGATCATCAGGACGTGGCCGTGCCGCTCGCAGGTGACACGACTCGAAGGGGTCTGATTCATGAAGCATTTCCTCGTTCGGGAAGGCGCGACAGGGAAGAGTGCGCGCGCCGTCATGGGTCATCCGGGTGAACCGATTTAGCGCCATCGCTAGCGGGGCCGGGCCATTGAAAAGTAGACGGTGTATCGAATCTGCGCAAAGCGCGTGACGTAAAGGCATACGCGTCAGTTTTCCGACAAATAATGCTCCCTTTTTGGCCGAATTCCGGTATAGTGCGCGCCGGCCTTTAACCGGGCCGCGTTTAGGTAGCGCAATTCCCCGAAGTCAGCTTCGGCTGCACGTCCGCACAGCGGACTCTCCCTTGACGAATCTTTTTCATTCATTCGTTTTCGCAAATCCCCGCCGACAAAGCAGCCAGGGCGACTCTTGAGTCTTACACGGCATGCGCAGCTTTGGAGCATGGGTCTTTGCGGATGCACTTAGAGGCAGACCCATGACCCAGGAAACCGGCGGATTCGCCGCTTTTAATCTTAATCCGAACATTCTTGCAGCCGTCATCGCGACTGGCTACGAAGAGCCTTCGGCTATTCAGCAGCAATCGATCCCGATCATCATGGCCGGCCAGGACATGATCGGTCAGGCGCAAACCGGTACGGGTAAAACCGCCGCGTTCGCTCTGCCAATTCTCCATTGCATCGATCCTGCAAAGCGCGAACCGCAAGCCCTGATCCTGGCGCCAACCCGTGAGTTGGCGCTGCAAGTAGCAACCGCTTTCGAAACCTACGCCAAGCAAATGCCGGGCGTGACCGTTGTGGCCGTTTACGGCGGCGCCCCAATGGGCCCACAACTGAAAGCAATCCGTAATGGCGCACAGATCGTTGTCGCCACTCCGGGCCGTCTGTGCGACCACCTGCGTCGTGACGAAAAAGTCCTGTCGACCGTGAACCATCTGGTTCTCGACGAAGCCGATGAGATGCTCAAACTGGGTTTCATGGACGACCTCGAAGTCATCTTCAAGGCCTTGCCAGCTACCCGTCAGACCGTATTGTTCTCGGCGACCCTGCCGCAGTCGATTCGCGCCATTGCCGAACGCCATCTGCGCGATCCGCAACACGTGAAGATCCAGACCAAGACCCAGACCGTTACCGCGATCGAACAGGCTCACCTGTTGGTTCACGCTGACCAGAAGACCTCGGCTGTATTGAGCCTGCTGGAAGTCGAAGACTTCGACGCCCTGATCATGTTCGTGCGCACCAAGCAAGCGACCCTGGACCTGGCCAGTGCCCTGGAAGCCAAAGGCTACAAAGCCGCTGCGCTGAACGGTGACATTGCTCAGAACCAACGTGAGCGCGTGATCGAATCCCTCAAGGATGGCCGTCTGGACATCGTTGTGGCGACCGACGTTGCCGCTCGTGGTCTGGACGTTCCGCGCATCACTCACGTGTTCAACGTTGACATGCCGTACGATCCGGAATCCTACGTTCACCGTATCGGCCGTACTGGCCGTGCCGGTCGCGAAGGTCGTGCATTGCTGCTGGTGACGCCGCGTGAGCGCCGCATGCTGCAAGTGATCGAGCGAGTAACCGGACAGAAAGTGGCTGAAGTCCGCCTGCCGGATGCTCAGGCCGTTCTCGATGCCCGCATCAAGAAACTGACCAACAGCCTGTCGCCGCTGGTAGGCGATGCCGAGTCGACTCACGGTGATCTGCTTGATCGTCTGACCGCCGACATCGGTTGCAGCCCGCGTGCCCTTGCCGCAGCCCTGCTGCGCAAGGCAACCAACGGTCAAGCGTTGACCCTGGCCGCTATCGAGAAAGAACGTCCACTGGTGCCGAACAATGCACCGCGTGGCGATCGTCCAGAGCGTACCGGTGATCGTCCGGACCGTGGCGATCGTGAGCGTCGCGCTCCGGTTGCACTGGCCGAAGGTCGTGCTCGCTGCCGTACCGCGCTGGGTGCGCGTGATGGTATCGCTGCGAAGAACCTGTTGGGCGCCATCCTCAACGAAGGTGGTCTGGCTCGCGAAGCAATCGGTCGCATCCAGGTGCGTGACAGCTTCAGCCTCGTCGAGCTGCCGGAAGACGGTCTGGAAAAACTCCTGACCAAACTGAAGGACACTCGCGTTGCCGGTAAGCAGTTGAAGCTGCGTCGCTATCGTGAAGATTGATCCGCTCTTGAGCTGATTGATCCAACATAAAAAATCCCCGACTGGTTCGGGGATTTTTTTTGCCTGCAGTTCGCTGCGAACCCTGCACCTGTAGGAGCGAGCTTGCTCGCGATGGACGTCAACGATGACGTTTGCTGTCTGATTAAACGCGGTATCTCGACGTTTTTCGCGAGCAAGCTCGCTCCTACAAGGGGCGGCCTATTCGGTTGCGGTACCGCCACCTGCGGTGACCACCTGCACGCTCATGCGCGGCGTTGCCAGGTCAAATCCAGCTTCGTCCAGATGACGTTTCAGCGACAGGTTGAAGGCGCGCGACACTTCCCACTGCTTGATCGGCGCGGTCTTGAAGCGCGCTCGCAGGATCGCGTTGCCCGACTCGAAACTCTCGACACCCTGAATCTCCAGTGGCGACCAGATGTTGCGCCGCTGCAGCGGATCCGTGCGCATTTTCTGACCGACTTCGCGCATCAGTTTGATCGCGTTATCGATGTCCATGTTGGCCGGCACCGCTACCCGGAAGATCGCGTAGCCGAATTCCCGCGAGTAGTTCTTGATGCTTTTGATTTCACTGAACGGGATGGTGTGGACGATGCCGTCGATGTCTCGCAGGCGCACAGTGCGGATGGTCAGGCCTTCGACGGTACCGAGGTGGCCGCCGACGTCGACATAGTCGTCGATGGCCAGCGAATCTTCGATGATGATGAACAGACCGGTAATCAGGTCGGCGACCAGTGACTGCGCACCGAAACCGATGGCCAGGCCGATGACCCCGGCACCCGCCAGCAGAGGCGTGACGTTCATGCCCATATTTGCCAGGGCGACGATCAGCGCGATGATAAAAATCGCCACGAACAGCACGTTGCGGATCAACGGCATCATCGTCTGCGCGCGGGCATTGGCCAGGCCTTTGCGCGATCGGGTGAGCGCGTGATGCACGGCAGTGTCGCTGAGAATCCATACCAGCCAGGCGAAGATCAGTGTGCCGACGAGGCCGAACAGTTTGACGCTGATCTCATGCCCGTCACCCTCGGTGAACGCGATCAGCGACATGCCCCAGACCCGCAGGCCCAGCTCGATGAACACCAGCCAGACCAACAGGTGGGCGAGGGTATAGAAAAAACTTTTCAAACGGTCCGAGTACAGCGCATGGCGCTTTGCCCCGCGTTGCGGCCGCAGCGAATGGCGACGTACCAACCCGTTGATAACCATGCACAACACCAGCAGCACGGTGCAGATCAGCGACTGGCGCAGCGCGGTGCTAGTGTCGCCAGCCGAGACGAACGTGGCGAACAGCGAGATCGCCACCAGCACCAGCGCCGGTACGAACCAGAAGGTTCCGAGAATATCGATCGTGTCGCTGAGCGCGCGGCGGGTCAGGCGCCGGGACAGCGGCTGGTTGCGGATCAAGTGTGCGATAGGCCGGCGGAAGCGCAGGATGAACAGCCCGGTGGACAGCGCTGCCAGTACGTTGGCGATGGTGGCGGCGGTGTGCGCCAGATGAGTGCCGAGGCTGGTGACCAGGCGCGGGTCGCTCAAGGCCTCACCGAACGCGGCGAAACTGCCGATCAGCCACAGTGGGCGAAAGGCTTGATGGCGCAGGATGTACAGGGCGCGGTGGCGGTGCGGACCGTCAAGCACGGAGAAGGCAATCACACAGATCGCCGAAAAACACGTGCCGACCACCAACGCGTAAGCCAGTACCATCGCCAGGCTTTTGCCCAGGGATGAGGGCAGGGCGTAACTCATGTAAACGGTGATCACCAAGGCAATCAGCCACGGTCCGAGTTTGCGCAAAGCGAAGCGCAACATGTCGAGCGCCTTGGGGTGTTGCGGCAATTCTGCAGTCAGACCGAAGCGCATCCGCACCCGGTGGCCGAGCCAGATCAGCGCCGCAGCCAGCAGGCTCCAGACCATCAGGATCATGGAGAAGCCAAAGATGATCGGCAGCCATTCGTTGGCCGGCAGTATCAGCGCCGCGAGTTCGTCTTCGGCCAGTTTGAATTCCGCCGTCCAGCGTGTCAGCGGACTGTCTTCCCCGGAGAAATGTTTCTCGAAATTGGCCAGGGTTCCGCCGATCAGGCCGAGCACACCTTGTTCGGGTGTCGGTTGAGCTTTCGCTGTGGCGTCACGAAGTTTTTTCAGGTCGGTCAGCAACTGGGTGCGTTGCTGATCGTTCTCCAGCGACTTGATGACCTCGTCCAGCGATTGCCCCAGTGGTTCCTCGGCTTGCGGTTGGGTCTTGGCGCCACCGTTGAGCAGGCCGGGCAAACCGACCGCTTCGGCAGGCGCTATGGGTAGCAGCGCCAGGAGGCAGACGAGGAGAAAAAACGGCGGGGCGAAAAAACGAGCGAACACTGTACGGTCAACCTCGGGGTAAGCGGATCGAACGAGTGTACGAGCCCGTCAAAATCAATGCGAGCCGGGTGGGCATTTATTCGTTGAGTTTGGCGAGGATCTTGAAAACCACAGTGCCGAGGATGGTCAACATACCGACCCACATGGCGAAGATGCCTGCGTTCTTGTCGCGGAAGTTGTAGCCGATCGCCAGCAGGATCATTCCGATGAGAATCGGGATCAGCATGGCGTGGAATGCGGATGGCGAGATCATGGGCGACGGCCTTGTCGAGGGGGTGTTTGAAGTTTAGGTGGGTTTTGCGGAATTTGGTGATGTGGCTCTGTGGCGAGGGGATTTATCCCCGTGGGGTTGCGCAGCAGCCCAAAGACCAGCAACCGTGAACCTTCTGGCTGACCGCAGTGACTGGCTTTGCGACTGCTTCGCAGCCGAACGGGGATAAATCCCCTCGCCACAGGTCAATCTCTCTGCCGCAGATGAATCCCTCTGCCGCAGATGAATCCCTTCGCTCTGTGGTGATGAGCTTCTGTGACAACGAACTCAGTGGCAAAGAGCTTCTGTGGTGAGGGGGCTTGCCCTCGTCGGACTGCGCAGCAGACCCTAAAATCAGCAACCCTGATCCTTCGGGCAGACCGCGTTTACTGGCTTTGCGACTGCTTCGCGGCCGAACGGGGGCAAGCCCCCTCGCCACACAAGCCCCTTCACCACAGATGTATTCATTCATCCACTAGCAATTGCTGTTTCAGGGCAGTTCGCGACAGGCATAAAACGCGCTCAGCACTTTCACCAGGTGCGCCAGGTCATGGCTGCCGCACAGTTCGCGGATTGAGTGCATGGCGAACGTCGGCAGGCCGATGTCGACGGTACGCACGCCCAGGTGGCTGGCGGTGATCGGGCCGATGGTCGAGCCGCAACCCATGTCGCTGCGCACCACGAAGCTTTGTACCGGGACTTCTTCGGCCATGCACAAATGACGGAAGAAGCCGGCGGTTTCGCTGTTGGTGGCGTAACGCTGGTTGCTGTTGACCTTGATCACCGGGCCGGCGTTGAGTTTCGGACCGTGGTTGGCGTCGTGCTTGTCGGCATAGTTGGGGTGCACGCCGTGGGCGTTGTCAGCCGAGACCAGCAGGGATTTCTGGATGGTGCGTACAAATTCATCACCCTCGGGCAGCAAGCGCCGCAGCGTCTGCTCCAGCATCGGGCCGTCCGCGCCGCACGCCGAGCAGGAGCCGACTTCTTCGTGGTCGTTGCAGACCAGGACGCAGGTTTCCTCGGTGTCGGCGGTGAGCAAGGCTTGCAGGCCGGCGTAGCACGACAGCAGGTTGTCCAGGCGCGCGCCGGCAATGAAGTCGCCATTGAGACCGATCACGGCAGCGCTTTGGGTGTCGTAGAAACTCAACTCGTAATCGAGCACCACGTCGGCATTCAGGCCATGCTCCAGCGTGAGCTGGTTGGTGAGCACGGCGCGGAAGTCCACGCGCTCGTCACCGGCAAATTGCGCGAGGATCGGCGGCAGTTCAGTCTGGGCATTGATCGCCCAACCCATGTTGGCTTCGCGGTTGAGGTGAATGGCCAGGTTGGGGATGGTCGCGATCGCTGCCTTGAAGTCGATCAGCTGGCTTTCGACCTTGCCGTCGCGGCGAAACGTCACGCGACCGGCCAGGGACAGGTCACGGTCGAACCACGGTGCCAACAGTGCGCCGCCGTAAACTTCCACGCCCAGTTGCCAGAAACCCTGACGCTGCAATTCTGGCTGGGGTTTGACCCGCAGGCACGGGC
>JALYPE010000165.1 GCA_030856525.1 Pseudomonadota bacterium
GTTCATGGGCCCGCCCGCCCAGATTGAAGAAGCAGAAATGGCTCATCAAGCCACGGCGCATGATCTGGTAAGCGGCAACGGTGGAATCGAACCCGCCGGACATCAGCACAAGCGTCTGTTCCAAGGCACCCAGCGGGTAACCGCCGATGCTGTTGTGCTGGCTGTGGATCACGAACAACCGTTTGTCGCGAATTTCGATACGGACTTCGATTTCCGGCTCTTTCAGCGAGATTCCGGCAGCTGCGCACTGACGACGCAGTTGGCTGCCGACATATTTCTCGACGTCCATCGAAGTGAATTCATGCTTGCCGGCACGCTTGCAGCGCACCGAAAAAATCTTCCCGGCCAGCGCGTCACCGAAGTGCAGCTTGCACTTGGCAACGATGTCGTCGAAGTCACCCAGCGGGTACTCGTCGACCTGCAGGAAATGCGCGATACCCGGCATGCAGCTCAGGCGCTCGGTCATCTCCTTCAGTACTTTGGGCTCGGCTACGCGGGTTTCAAGCTCGAGATTGTCCCACACACCGTTCACCACCACCGCAGGGTCCAGGTCACGGAGCACAGTGCGGATGTTTTTGGCCAACTGGCGGATGAAACGCATCCGTACCGGGCGGCTCTTGATGGTGATCTCGGGGAAGACTTTTACGATTAGTTTCATTAAAACAGCGCGCGCCGGGCCAGCCAAAAAAGGGGGGCGCGGATTATAGCGGAAATTGCTCAAGGTTTAACCAGTTAATGTGCAGAAGGTTTTGCGCGCACCAAAACGGGTCATTTGCAGATTAAAGCGCGACATTACAGGGCGATTAATTTAGCCTCATCGCATAAATGGCCTTAACGAGCGTGATATTGGGGCAAAAAACCCATGCTGGGGCACTGGCATGCAATTTGCTCCCTTGTGAGGCAGGTTGCCTTGGCAGAGTATTCGCGCCGGCATCACAAACATTATCAGGGCCATCCACTACTTAAAGCCCGAAGCCACCCGGAGGACACTATGTCGAAGTCGGTTCAACTCATCAAAGATCATGACGTCAAGTGGATTGATCTGCGCTTCACGGACACTAAAGGCACTCAGCACCACGTGACCATGCCGGCTCGCGACGCGCTGGATGACGCTTTCTTCGAAGAAGGCAAGATGTTCGACGGTTCCTCCATCGCTGGCTGGAAAGGCATTGAAGCTTCAGACATGATCCTGATGCCGGACGACAGCACCGCTGTGCTCGACCCGTTCACCGAAGAGCCAACCCTGATTCTGGTCTGCGACGTGATCGAGCCGTCGACCATGCAAGGCTACGACCGCGACCCACGTGCGATCGCCAAGCGTGCCGAGGAATACCTGAAGTCGACCGGTATCGGCGACACTGTATTTGTAGGCCCAGAGCCAGAATTCTTCATCTTCGACGAAGTGAAATTCAAGTCCGACATCTCGGGCTCGATGTTCAAAATCTTCTCCGAACAAGGTTCGTGGATGTCCGACCAGGACGTGGAAGGCGGTAACCGTGGCCACCGTCCAGGCGTCAAGGGCGGCTACTTCCCTGTTCCGCCGTTCGACCACGACCACGAAATCCGTACCTCCATGTGCAACGCCATGGAAGAGATGGGCCTGGTCATCGAAGTTCACCACCACGAAGTGGCAACTGCCGGCCAGAACGAAATCGGTGTGAAGTTCAACACCCTGGTTGCCAAGGCTGACGAAGTTCAGACCCTGAAATACTGCGTACACAACGTTGCTGATGCCTACGGCCGCACTGCGACCTTCATGCCCAAGCCTCTGTACGGCGACAACGGTTCGGGCATGCACGTCCACTTGTCCATCGCCAAAGATGGCAAGAACACCTTTGCTGGCGAAGGTTACGCCGGCCTGTCCGACACCGCCCTGTACTTCATCGGCGGCATCATCAAGCACGGCAAGGCCCTGAACGGCTTCACCAACCCGTCGACCAACTCCTACAAGCGTCTGGTCCCAGGTTTCGAAGCACCGGTCATGCTGGCCTACTCGGCTCGCAACCGTTCCGCCTCGATCCGTATTCCATACGTGTCCAGCCCTCGTGCTCGCCGTATCGAAGCCCGCTTCCCGGATCCGGCAGCCAACCCGTACCTGGGCTTCGCTGCACTGCTGATGGCTGGCCTGGACGGCATCCAGAACAAGATCCACCCAGGCGATGCTGCTGACAAAAACCTGTACGACCTGCCGCCTGAAGAGGCGAAAGAGATCCCACAAGTTTGCGGCAGCCTGAAAGAAGCCCTGGAAGAGCTGGACAAGGGTCGCGCGTTCCTGACCAAAGGCGGCGTGTTCTCCGACGATTTCATCGACGCTTACATCGCTCTGAAAAGCGAAGAAGAAATCAAGGTCCGCACCTTCGTACACCCACTGGAATATGAGCTGTACTACAGCTGCTGATCCGGTAACGCCTGCGCAAGCGGCGTGACAAAAGAGACCTCCTTCGGGAGGTCTTTTTTTGCCCGCGAGCCAGAGACCGACGAAGTACCACTGTGGGAGCGGGCTTGCTCGCGAAAGCGG
>JALYPE010000741.1 GCA_030856525.1 Pseudomonadota bacterium
CCAGCAAGCCGGCTCCTGCAAAGAGCGGGTCAGTGCGTACGGGCGACCGCGAACTCGCTCAGCTCTACCAACGCATCGCGATATTCGCTGGGGGGCAGCGCGTCGAGGCATTTGATGGCACGGGCTACATAATCGCGGGCCAATTGAGCGGTGTACTCCAGCGAGCCAGAGGCTTCAACGGCTTCGCGGATGCTTTCCAGATCTTCGATGCCACCTTTCTGGATCGCCTTGCGCACCAGCGCCGCTTGTTCCGGCGTGCCTTCACGCATGGTGAAGATCAGCGGCAGGGTCGGCTTGCCTTCGGCCAGATCGTCACCGACGTTTTTGCCCAGGGTCTGCGCGTCGCCCTTGTAGTCGAGCAGGTCGTCGACCAGCTGAAAGGCCACGCCGAGGTGGTCGCCATAGGTGCGCAGCGCTTCAGCCTGTTCCGGCGTCGCTCCGCACAGGGCTGCAGCACTGTGGGTCGAAGCCTCGAACAGCATCGCCGTCTTGCCGCGGATGACTTCCATGTAGGTTTCTTCAGTGGTGCTGGCGTCGCGAACCTTGGACAGTTGCAACACTTCGCCTTCTGCGATGATGCGCGTGGCTTGCGAAAGGATTTTCATCACTGGCATCGAGCCCAGCTCGACCATCATTTCGAAAGACCGCGAATACAGGAAGTCGCCCACCAGCACGCTGGGTGCGTTGCCCCACATGGCGTTGGCGGTCGAGCGGCCACGGCGCATGCCGGACATGTCGACCACGTCGTCGTGCAGCAGGGTCGCGGTGTGCAGGAACTCGATGGTCGCGGCCAGCAGACGCAAGTCGTCGCCTTCGCGGCCAAGGGCCTTGCCACACAGCAGCACCAATAAAGGACGCAGGCGTTTACCGCCGGCCGAGGTAATGTAGTCGCCGATTTTCGATACCAGCGGCACTCGGGAAGTCAGCTGCTTCTTGATGATGCCGTCGACGGCGCTAAAATCGTCCGCCACCGCGCGGTAGAAAGCTTGGGGTTGCATCAGCGACAGTTGCTCCAGAAGGGTTGCGCGGCATGCTAGGACCCACGTCGGCGGGTGTCAAGGCGCGATGGACGGCCTCTTGCATCGCCCCGACAGCTTGCGTACAATCGCGCACCCTGAACTTCCTGGGCAGCACCTGCCTTACGCAATTGCAAACAGGCCTTCCAGCCTTATGCAGCCATGCCAGCCAATACCTCTTCCTATAAAGAGCTGGGTGAGCAGGATTATCGGAGAAATACCATGTCGTACGCAGTAATCGTTACTGGTGGCAAGCAGTACAAAGTCGCCCCAGGTGAATACCTGAAGATTGAAAAACTGGAAATCGCTACCGGCGAATCCGTAACGTTTGATCGCGTTCTGTTGGTCGCCAATGGCGACGACGTGAACATCGGCGCTCCAGTTGTTGCAGGCGCTACCGTTGTGGCTGAAGTGATCTCGCAAGGTCGTCACGATAAAATCCGCATCATCAAGTTCCGTCGTCGTAAGCACCACATGAAGCGTATGGGCCACCGCCAGTGGTACACCGAGATCAAAATCACCGGTATTCAGGCTTAATTTCAGCCTAATTCCTCACTAGGAGAATTGACTCATGGCACACAAAAAAGCTGGTGGTAGTACCCGTAACGGTCGCGACTCAGAAGCCAAACGCCTTGGCGTGAAGATGTATGGCGGCCAGGTTATCATTCCGGGCAACATCATCGTGCGTCAGCGCGGCACCCAATTCCACGCTGGTTACGGCGTTGGCATGGGCAAAGATCACACTCTGTTCGCTAAAATCGACGGCGTGATCAAGTTCGAAGTAAAAGGCGCTTTCAACCGCCGTTACGTGAGCATTGTCCCGAAGACTGAAGTCGTCGCGGCATAATTGCGTAGTTGCTGGAAAAGCCCTGTCTCGCGACGGGGCTTTTTCGTTTGTGGGGTGAGTCTCTTGCAAAGCTGTTTGTGATGGGCTCCAGCGCTGGATTTGCGGTCGTTGATTGAGGTCGCTGCGCTCATTTTTGCAAGAGTCTTATGTCTGGTTTTCTCGGCTCGTCCGTATGACGAGAGGCGGTTGTTATGAAGTTTGTTGATGAAGTTTCCATTCGAGTAAAGGCCGGTGACGGCGGCAACGGTTGCATGAGCTTCCGTCGCGAAAAATTCATTGAAAATGGTGGCCCGAACGGCGGTGATGGCGGTGATGGCGGATCGGTCTATATGGTCGCCGACGAAAACCTCAACACCCTCGTGGACTACCGCTACACCCGGCACTTTGATGCCGAGCGTGGTTCCAACGGCGGCAGTACTGACTGTACCGGCAAGAAGGGTGAAGAGCTGGTGTTGCGCGTGCCGGTCGGCACCACAGTGATCGACTCCGCTACCCAGGAAGTCATCGGCGACCTGACCAAAGCCGGCCAGCGTCTGCTGGTGGCTCATGGTGGCTGGCACGGTCTGGGTAACACCCGTTTCAAATCCAGCACCAACCGTGCGCCGCGTCAAACCACTCCGGGTAAGCCGGGTGAGGCGCGTGATCTCAAGCTGGAAATGAAAGTGCTGGCTGACGTCGGCCTGCTGGGTCTGCCGAATGCGGGTAAAAGTACCTTCATTCGTTCGGTATCGGCTGCCAAGCCGAAAGTCGCCGATTATCCGTTCACGACCCTGGTGCCAAACCTGGGTGTGGTCAGCGTTGATCGCTGGAAGAGCTTCGTGGTTGCGGACATCCCGGGCCTGATCGAAGGCGCTTCCGATGGCGCCGGCCTGGGGATTCGCTTCCTCAAGCACCTGTCGCGTACGCGTTTGCTGCTGCACCTCGTCGACATGGCGCCGCTGGATGACGCAAGCGCTCCGGACGCTGCTGAAATCATCGTCAGCGAGCTGACCAAGTTCAGCCCGTCCCTGGCTGAACGTGACCGCTGGCTGGTGCTGAACAAGTGCGACCAGATCCTTGAAGAAGAGCACGATGCTCGCGTCAAGGAGATTGTCGATCGCCTGGAATGGACCGGTCCTGTCTACGTTATTTCAGCCATTTCCAAGCTGGGCACCGAGCGTCTGTGCCACGACATCATGCGCTACATGGAGGATCGTGCTGATCGCCTGGCTAACGACCCGGCTTACAAGGAAGAGCTGGCCGAGCTCGATCAGCGCATCGAAGACGAAGCCCGCGCTCAGCTGCAGGCGCTGGACGATCAGCGTGCCCTGCGTCGCAGCGGCGTGAAGTCGGTCCATGACATCGGCGACGATGATTGGGACGAAGAAGATGTGGATGATGAAGACGGTCCGGAAATCATTTACGTGCGTGACTGATTCGTTGCGATAAACTTGAACGCCGCTCAATCGAGCGGCGTTTTAGTATCTGGAAATCGATCGTGGGTCAGCAATAGTCACGATTAAGGTCACGGGCAGTGCCAGGTCGCGCTGCCCTCAAGCTAAGGTTGAAGATGATGCGGAGCAAAGTGACAGGTGCGCAGCGTTGGGTCGTGAAAATCGGCAGTGCGCTGCTGACAGCGGATGGCAAGGGCCTGGATCGCGCGGCAATGGGTGTCTGGGTCGAGCAGATGGTGGCGTTGCATGAAGCGGGCGTCGAGCTGGTGCTGGTGTCCTCCGGCGCGGTAGCGGCGGGTATGAGTCGCCTGGGTTGGACCGTACGACCCAGTGCAATGCACGAGCTGCAGGCGGCCGCTGCCATTGGCCAGATGGGGTTGGTGCAGGCCTGGGAGTCGAGCTTTGCCGAGCATGACCGGCACACCGCGCAGATTCTGCTGACCCACGACGATCTGTCCGACCGCAAGCGCTACTTGAATGCCCGCAGCACCTTGCGCGCACTGGTCGAGTTGAAAGTGATCCCGGTGATCAACGAAAACGACACCGTAGTCACCGACGAGATCCGCTTCGGCGACAACGACACGCTCGCGGCGCTGGTGGCCAATCTGGTCGAAGCGGACTTGCTGGTGATCCTCACGGATCGCGACGGCATGTTCGATGCCGATCCGCGCAACAATCCCGACGCCAGCCTCATTTACGAAGCGCGAGCCGATGATCCGGCGCTGGACGCGGTAGCCGGCGGGACGGGTGGGGCGCTGGGGCGTGGCGGTATGCAGACCAAGTTGCGCGCGGCGCGTCTGGCGGCGCGTTCCGGTGCGCACACCATCATCGTCGGCGGTCGCATCGAGCGTGTGCTTGATCGCTTGAAGGCGGGCGAACGCATCGGCACCTTACTGTCACCAGAGCGCGGCATGCTGGCGGCGCGCAAGCAGTGGCTGGCCGGGCATCTGCAGACTCGCGGCACGCTGGTGCTGGATGCGGGTGCCGTTGCGGCGCTGTCTCAGGGCAACAAGAGTTTGTTGCCGGTGGGCGTCAAACTCGTCCAGGGCAGTTTCCGTCGCGGCGAGATGGTGGTGTGCGTCGCACCGGACGGGCGTGAAATTGCCCGCGGCCTGGCCAA
Source organism: Pseudomonadota bacterium (assembly GCA_030856525.1). Classification (GTDB taxonomy): domain Bacteria; phylum Pseudomonadota; class Gammaproteobacteria; order Pseudomonadales; family Pseudomonadaceae; genus Aquipseudomonas. Next base: position 4,417 of record JALYPE010000741.1, read on the forward strand.
CTACAGCGCACTGGAAGCACAAAAAATCATCGGGCAGTCGTCTGAGGCGATTGTCGGTCTGTTGGGTTACATGGCGGAACCGGAACTGGTTCATCGCGATAACCTGATCCTGGTCTGAAGGAATACTTGAATGCGCGTGGCAAAAGGATTGTTGGGTCTGCTGTTGGCGATGCCGCTGCTGGCCTCGGCTGAGGAAATTGGCCAGGTATCGACGGTATTCAAGATCGTCGGCCCGAATGACCGCATCGTGGTCGAGGCGTTTGATGATCCGAAGGTCGAGGGCGTGACCTGCTATTTGTCACGTGCCAAGACGGGCGGCGTGAAGGGCGGTCTTGGGTTGGCTGAAGACCGTGCGGAAGCGTCCATCGCTTGTCGTCAGGTCGGGCCGATCAATTTCAAGGGCGAGTTGAAGGATGGCGATGAAGTCTTCAAGGAGCGTACATCGCTGGTGTTCAAGACCATGCAGGTGGTGCGATTCCTCGACAAGAAACGCAATACGCTGGTGTATCTGGTGTACAGCGACCGCCTGATCGAGGGCAGTCCGCAGAATGCGGTAACCGCGATCCCCATTCTTCCGTGGGCTCATCAGTGATCTGAACAGCGATCGCCAGCAAGCCGGCCCCTACAAAATCAGGGTGTACCTGTAGGAGCCGGCTTGCTGGCGATCAGCTTCAATGAGATGTCCGGCTTGCGACACAAATCGCAGGCAATAAAAAACCGACCCTGAGGTCGGTTTTTTAACGAACGTGTCGCTTAGGCAGCAGCGGCAACGTTCAGGGCCTTTACGTGGCCATTCAGGCGGCTCTTATGACGAGCAGCTTTGTTCTTGTGGATGATGCCTTTATCGGCCATACGGTCGATAACTGGCACGGCCAGAACGTAAGCAGCTTGAGCTTTTTCAGCGTCTTTTGCGTCAATGGCTTTAATTACATTCTTGATGTAAGTACGGACCATGGAACGCAGGCTGGCGTTGTGGCTGCGACGCTTCTCAGCCTGTTTTGCACGTTTTTTGGCGGAAGGTGTGTTGGCCACCGTCGAGCTCCTCGAAAGACTTTTTAGGAAATAGCAAACAAAATAGGCCGCGAATCATGCCGATGAGTTGATGTCTTGTCAAGGGCGGTTGAGACGTTCCGCTAAGTGGTAGGTATAAAGAGGCGGGATATTTATTTCCGGCGCTTGACCTGTAAACTCGCGAGCTTTGGCTCTGTGCTGCTGCGGCGCGGAGTATCGCATAAGTAGGCGCTTAGTTCGCCTGCTGTTTATCGACAGGCACAAACTCTTTCAATGAATCTGCTCAAATCGTTGGCCGCCGTCAGCTCTATCACGATGATCTCCCGGATTCTGGGGTTTGTCCGTGACACCCTGATCGCGCGTACATTCGGCGCCGGGATGGCGACGGATGCCTTCTTCATCGCCTTCAAGCTGCCCAATCTGCTGCGGCGGATCTTCGCCGAGGGCGCCTTCTCCCAGGCTTTTGTGCCGATCCTGGCTGAATACAAAAGTCAGCAAGGCGAAGAGGCGACGCGGACATTCATTGCTTATGTTTCGGGTCTGCTCACGTTGGTACTGGCGCTGGTGACTGCACTGGGGATGCTCGCCGCGCCTTGGGTGATTTGGGCGACGGCACCGGGCTTTACCGATACCCCGGAAAAATTCCAGCTGACCACTGATCTTTTGCGGGTGACCTTCCCTTATATATTGCTGATCTCACTGTCTTCGCTGGCCGGGGCTATCCTCAACACCTACAACCGATTTTCAGTGCCAGCCTTCGTGCCGACATTGCTCAACGTCAGCATGATCATCTTCGCGGTGTTCCTGACGCCGTACTTCGATCCGCCGGTTATGGCCCTGGGTTGGGCGGTATTGGTGGGTGGTCTCGCGCAACTGCTCTACCAGCTGCCGCACCTGAAAAAGATCGGAATGCTCGTGCTGCCACGGCTGAACCTGCGCGACAGCGGCGTGTGGCGAGTCATGAAGCAGATGCTGCCGGCCATTCTCGGTGTGTCGGTGAGTCAGATTTCGTTGATCATCAACACCATTTTTGCCTCTTTCCTGGTCGCCGGCTCAGTATCGTGGATGTATTACGCGGACCGTTTGATGGAGTTGCCGTCCGGTGTGCTCGGCGTAGCGTTGGGCACGATTCTGCTGCCGACGCTGGCCAAAACCTACGCCAGCAAGGATCGTCACGAATACTCGCGGATTCTCGATTGGGGCCTGCGCCTGTGCTTCGTGCTGGTGTTGCCGTGCTCGCTGGCGCTGGGGATTCTCGCCGAACCCCTGACCGTTTCCCTGTTTCAGTACGGCCAGTTCAGCGCGTTCGACGCGTCCATGACGCAGCGCGCACTGATCGCTTATTCCGTCGGCTTGCTCGGCATTATCGTGATCAAGGTGCTGGCGCCGGGCTTTTATGCGCAACAGAACATCCGTACGCCGGTCAAGATCGCGATTTTCACCCTGGTGTGTACGCAGTTGTTCAACCTGGTGCTCATTGGCCCACTGGCCCACGCCGGTCTTGCCCTGGCGATCAGTGCCGGTGCTTGCCTTAATGCCGGGCTGCTGTTCTATCAACTGCGCAAACAGCAGATGTATCAGCCGCAACCGGGCTGGGCGAAGTTCGGCGCCAAACTGGTGGTCGCGGTGGCGGTAATGTCCGCTGTATTGCTGGCCGGGATGCATTTCATGCCGGCTTGGGGGGACGGCGTTATGCTCGAACGGTTCCTGCGCCTGGGGGCACTGGTTGCAGCCGGTGTGGTCTCCTATTTCGGCATGTTGCTGCTGATGGGTTTCCGTTTGCGCGACTTTAACCGCAAGGCGCTGAACTGAGGCTTTTTCCTGAATAAACACGAGCGAGCCGACGGTTTTGTCGGCTCGATCACTTTGGGTTACGGTGTTGCCTGTCGTCGGCCGCCGGGTGTGGTTATAATCGACCACTTTATGAGCAAGAAGCGCGTTATGCAGCTGGTTCGAGGCCTCCAAAATCTGCGCCCCCAGCATCGGGGCTGTGTCGCCACCATTGGCAACTTTGACGGTGTTCACCGTGGTCACCAGGCAATCCTGGCGAGGCTGCGTGAGCGTGCACTGGAGTTGGGCGTACCCAGCTGCGTGGTGATTTTCGAGCCACAGCCTCGGGAGTTTTTTGCCCCGGACACGGCACCCGCACGGCTGGCCCGGCTGCGCGACAAATTGCAGCTGTTGGCCGCCGAAGGGGTTGACCGGGTCCTGTGCCTGGCCTTCAACCAGCGCCTGAGCAAACTCAGCGCCCGCGAATTCGTCGACACGATTCTGGTCGACGGCCTCGGCGTCAAACACCTCGAAGTCGGTGATGACTTCCGCTTCGGCTGTGATCGGGTCGGGGATTTCGAATTCCTGCAGCAGGCCGGCGTCATGCAAGGCTTTACCGTTGAAGCGGCGCAAACTGTTGAGCTGGACGGTATTCGGGTCAGCAGCACCCAGGTTCGCAATGCCTTGGCCGCTGCTGATTTTGCTTTGGCCGAGCGCCTGCTGGGGCGTGCGTTCCAGATCACCGGGCGCGTCCTGCATGGTCAGAAGCTGGCGCGCCAACTGGGTACGCCAACCGCCAACATCCAGCTCAAGCGCCGTCGGGTGCCGCTGACCGGGGTTTACCTGGTCGATGTCGATATTGACGGCAAGACTTGGCCCGGTGTCGCCAATATCGGCGTGCGGCCCACGGTTCAAGGTGATGGCAAAGCCCACCTCGAAGTACATCTTTTAGATTTTGCCGGCGATCTGTATGACCGGCGTTTGACGGTGGTTTTCCACCATAAGCTGCGTGAAGAGCAGCGTTTCGCCTCTCTGGAGGCGCTTAAGACGGCGATCAATGCGGATGTCGCCGCCGCCCGTGCCCTGTCGCACCTAGCGCCAATCGCTAATGAAGAGCCTTAAATGACCGACTATAAAGCCACGCTAAACCTTCCGGACACCGCCTTCCCAATGAAGGCCGGCCTGCCCCAGCGCGAACCGCAGATTCTGCAGCGCTGGGACAGCATTGGCCTGTACGGTAAGTTGCGCGAAATTGGCAAGGATCGTCCGAAGTTCGTGCTTCACGACGGTCCTCCGTACGCCAACGGCACGATTCACATCGGTCATGCGCTGAACAAGATTCTCAAGGACATGATCATCCGTTCGAAAACCCTTTCGGGTTTCGATGCGCCTTATGTTCCGGGCTGGGACTGCCACGGCCTGCCGATCGAGCACAAGGTCGAAGTCACCCACGGCAAGAACCTGGGCGCGGACAAGACCCGCGAACTGTGCCGTGCCTACGCCACCGAGCAGATCGAAGGGCAGAAGTCCGAATTCATCCGTCTGGGCGTGTTGGGCGACTTTGCCAACCCGTACAAGACCATGGACTTCAAGAACGAGGCCGGTGAAATCCGCGCCTTGGCTGAAATCGTCAAGGGCGGTTTCGTGTTCAAGGGCCTGAAGCCGGTGAACTGGTGCTTCGATTGCGGTTCGGCCCTGGCTGAAGCGGAAGTCGAGTACGAGAACAAGAAGTCCTCGAC
>JALYPE010000747.1 GCA_030856525.1 Pseudomonadota bacterium
GAAGCCGAGTTCAGTGAGTTGAACAACACCTTCCGTCAGTGGATGAATTCGCCCACCGTCTCTTTCCGCTTCAGCCCTGCGGGTGTGGTTGAGTGGCAGTCGCGAAACCGGTTTTATAAGCTGATGAGGCAGTGTTGGCAAAGGACCGGGCCGGCGGGGATTGACGCGCCGGGCATCGTCGGCGCGCAGAGCCTGGTGTTGGACAGTATGCCGATGAGCCGGCACCTCGCCAATTTCCCCAAGCTTGCCGCCAACTTCGATCACGTGACGAGTTTGAGCATGCGTGGCTCCGACGTACTCAATAGCCAGGTGCGGTTCCTCGAGCCGTTTACCAATCTGCGTGCGCTGGACCTTGGGAGTAATTTGTTGAGAAGGCTGCCGCCGATGATTGGCCAAATGCCGCACTTGAACGAATTGATGCTGGGCAACAATCAGATCGTGCTGACGGAGCAGTCGGTTGCACAACTGCGCGGTTTGACGCGGCTGAAAGCCTTGGGCATGCAACGAAACCCGTTGGGGCTCGCGCCAGACATCAGCCAGATGCCCAAACTGCAACTGCTCAATCTGGAGCAGACAGGCATCAGTCATTGGCCGTCCGGGCTGTTGGGCCAGTCACGTCCGCGTCATATCAGCGTGAATCTTCGGCTCAATCGGTTGAGCGAAATACCCGACGTCGCGCCTGGCTCCGCTCGCGCGGAGTTGCTGGCCCGTACCTTTGTCAGTCGCGGAGCCGAGTGGATGCCGGCCGACGTTCTGCAGCAGTTGCGGCTTTATACCGAGTCAGTCGGCCTGGACCCGGATCGCGCTTACCCTCCGCTGGGGCTGGTGGACAGCCTGAACTGGGGGGAGGGCATGAGTGAGGAAGTTCTCAACGAGAAATTACTGATTTGGGACACCCTTGAAGATGAGTTCAACTCCGAAGCGTTCTTCAATGAAATCCGCATGCTGACGCAATCGGCCGACTTCACCGCGAGTGATGTGAGCTACCGCGCGGCATTGACCGCCAAGGTATGGCGAATGCTCGAAGCCATGAGCGAAAACGCCGAACTGCGCGAGCAGCTGTTTGCAGAAGCGGTCGTACCTTCCGAATGTGGTGACGGCGGCGTGCAGTTGTTCAACGCTATGGGCGTCAAGGTATTGGTGCATGAAGCCTACGCGCTGCGGAATCCGGCACTCGTCGAAGCCGAGCTGGTGGAGCTCGCCAGAGGCAAGTCGCGCCTCAATGAGCTGGGCGCCATCGCCCGCAGCCGCGTTTCCGAGCGAATTGCGCAGGGAGAAACCTTCAGGCGCGTTGCCGCCAATGGTGACATCACCGGCCACATCGACGAAGTGGAGGTGCACCTGGCGTACATGACTGAACTGGCGGAGCGCCTCGACTTGCCATGGCAGGCGCGGGGCATGCTCTTCAGAAACATGGCGCGTGTGACTCAGGAGATGATCGACGCGGCCGGGGCCAGGGTGCTGGCGCTGGAGGCGGGCGACCTGCTGGTAGACCGGGTACTGGAGCAGCCTTTCTGGCAGACCTACCTGGAAAACGCTTATCGCCAGGAATTCAATGACCTGGCACTCAAGATGGAAGGCGAAGATGAACTGGCTCACTTCGAAGCGATCAAGACGCTTGAGAAAACCCTGACGAAGCAGGCCATCGAGCGGGCGAAGCTACAAAGAACCGAAACACCTCTTGAGCTGCCGTCGGCGGATTGATTGCTGTTTCAAGCGGCCCCGAAGGCGACAGCGCTTTCGGGGCTTTTTTGTGCGCGTTCCCAGGACCGCCCAACCGCTTGCTGCGCGCAGGCCGCGTCAGAACAGGAAATATCGCTGCGCCATGGGCAGCACGTCGGCGGGTTCGCACCACAACAAAACGCCGTCGGCTTTCACTTGGTACGTCTGCGGGTCGACGTCGATGTCAGGCAGATAGTCGTTGTGAATCAGATCGGTTTTCTGCACGTCACGGCAGCCTTTGACCACGGCGATTTTCTTCTTCAACCCCAACGCTTCCGGCAGCCCTGCCTCCTGCGCTGCCTGACTGATGAAGGTCAGGCTGGTGGCATGCAGTGAGCCGCCGTAACTGGCGAACATCGGGCGATAGTGAACCGGTTGCGGCGTCGGGATCGAGGCGTTGGCGTCACCCATCAGACTAGCCGCAATGGCGCCTCCCTTGAGGATCAGCGTCGGTTTGACCCCGAAGAACGCCGGGCGCCAGAGCACCAGATCGGCCCACTTGCCCACTTCCAC
>JALYPE010000754.1 GCA_030856525.1 Pseudomonadota bacterium
TCGTCCGCTGCAACGGCGCTGACGGTGTAGGATGTGCCAACTTCAAGGTCTTTCACAACGCCCGCCCATGCTCCTGCATCGTTCGCAGGTTCAGACTTTTCGTAAACGACGCCGTTGACCTTGATACGTACTGAGCCCAACGGTTCTGTAAAGCCTCGAACGACGACATAACTGGACTTGGTCTCGCCGCCGTCTTCTATCCATTGCGAATCGTTGTCCTGGACTTTGGTATCCCAAGGCGCCTTGTTGACGATTACCTCGAACGGGTATGGAGAGGACTCGCCGCCATTTTCGTACTTGGCAATGCCAGTCAGCGTATAGGACGCTACCCCAAGCGGGCCAATCTGATGTTTGTAAGAGCCATCACTGTCTACCGTCGCTTCAGCCAAGGGTGTTGCGCCATTGAAGATCTCGAGTTTCAGGCCACTTTGCCCCTTGCCTTCAACAAAAAACTAGGTCTTGGTCGTGGTGCTATTTTGCGGTACTTCGACACCGAGTAAATCAGTCACTTTATCCAGTGTGACCTGCGCAATTGCTCTCACGTTGAAGGATCGAGGCGGATCGGTTACCTCTCCGTTCCCGTAAAGAGCCATGGCGGTCAGTTGATAGTTGCCTTCTGTCACCTCCAGGCTGAGTTCCCAGTCGCCTGTCTCGTCAGTGTCTGCGTTGGCACCCTCTATTGGCGTACCTTTGTTCTGGAGTTGAATTCCCTTCAGGGGGGTAGCCTTTCCTTTTACCTTCAGGGTGGTATCGAATGTATCGCCGCCCTCCGGGATAGAGGCGTCTTTGGCATCGAGCACATCGACGAGCGCGAGCGCGACCTCTGCCGCCATGGTGAACGTGAACGTTTCCGAGAACTGGTCTTCGGGAGCCTTGATCCTGAGTTTATAGGTTTTGGCTGCCAGCTCGGTCAGCTCAAGGGTGAACTTGCCGCAGTTATTGGGCGTTGCATCAAATCCAAGTGAAGTCTCATCATCGAAAGCTTCTGCGGGTCGAGCAGGCACCGAAGTTCCTTCAATAGTGAGTGACGTTCCGTAAACGGTGTCGCCGTCCTTGATTGGAATTCCTTCATTGCTGACTAGATTGATAATCGGCTTTTTGGTGGCTACCGTGAATTTTTTGGGCAGGGACACGGGGATTACGCCGTACTGGCCGCGTGCGACGATGCTGTAACAGTCAAATACCGTCGCTGGCATCAGTGAGGTTTCCCACTCGCCACTCGCGTTGCTCTTCCCCTCGCCGAATTTTTCGGTATTGGTGTCGTTCGTTATCCAGACATCTTTATTTGGCTCGGCGTTGATCCCGCCGACTTTGAACGATGCGGAATAAGTGATTCTGTTAATGATCGACACATCATCGGCGTCGAGCACTTTGCTGATGGTGAGCAAGTTGGTGTCGATGTCCACAGTGTCGAGTTCAAGCGATGCGGTTTTCGGGGGGGACGCGGCCATGGCAATGACTCCTGCTGGAAGGGTAAGCGGAGTCATTAACACTTCAATAGCCAGGCTTGGCTACTGTCAGAAATAACAGGTTTTGCCGCAATCCGATGAAAAGAAAAACAACTGTATCGGACGATACCGGAGAGGCAGGAGCACCGAGTTGAAGAGCAGGGACTTTAGGATTTGCGCAAGGTTTTTTGCCGCAGGATGTAAACCGTGACCAGCACCGCACTCGTCAGCATGAAACCACGCGCCCACATCAAAGGCACCAAGTAGCAGGAAAACAGAATGCTTATCCACATCGAGACAATGGCGTAGACCTTGCCTTTGAGTGGAATGCCGTTGCCTTCAAGATAATCACGAATCAACGGACCGAGCCGGGGATGCTCTACCAGCCAGTGGTAGAAACGCGGGGAACTGCGGGCGAAACAGGCCGCCGCCAACAGCAGAAAGGGCGTCGTGGGCAATACCGGCAGGAAAATGCCGATCATCCCCAGCGCCACGCTCAGCCAGCCGACGGCCAGCAACACGTAGCGCAACATCGGGGAGCGGTTGCCTATGGGTTTGTCCATAGGCGGCACCTTAGTGGTGACGTGGCTTGAGGATCGCCGGTTTTTCGTCGGGTGCATTGCACAGCAGGTACAGCGCCGTCAGGGCTTCCGGGATCTGCACGATCATGTCGTCCATCAGGTTGGCGTCGGCCGCGATGTCGGAGAACTCCGGCTGTTCGTCGAACAGACCGGAGCCAACCATGATCGGCAGGAGCATTTCGCTGACTTCGTCTTCAGCGGTTTCAAACCAGGCCGCTTCACGCAGGAACACGCCTTCCATGAAACCGATGCACCAGCCGCGCAGGTCGGAATCGTCCGGCTCTTCGCCGAGGTCAAGGTCGCACGGCAACTCGAATTCTTCATCGGCGGCCAGTTGGCGGGCGATGTGCGCCTTGAGCAGGATCAGCGTGGATTCGATCGCTTCGCGTTCGGTGTCGTCGGCGTAGTGTGGTTCTTCAGCGAATAGCGCATCGATCCACTCACGCTCCGGAACCTCTTCCGAACAGATCGACAGGGCGGTGAGGTAGCCGTGGGCGGCCACATAGTCCAGCGCCTCGTCATGCAGTTCGTCGGCGTCGAGGAAGACTTGCAGGCGGGTTAATTGCTCAGCGAAGGACATTAAAGGGCTACCTTGGGAATTAAACAGATGCGCGAATTCTAGGCCTTCTTGAGCACTCAGGCCAGCCGCGCGGCAGATTTGCCCATGACCCAGCATTGTTCCCCCTGTAGGAGCTGCCGCAGGCTGCGATCTTT
>JALYPE010000770.1 GCA_030856525.1 Pseudomonadota bacterium
CAGCTGGCTCGCGGCCACCAGGCCAACATGGCGGCCTTCGTACCAGAAATGCTGGCGGCCCTCGAGCTGAACAATGTCTGCAGGTTCGAGATCGCACATGCGTTCAATGTGCGCCAGCGGAAAGGCATACGCCTCGTCGCCGACCTCTACCACCAGGCTGCGCACCACCGACAGTGTCAGCGGTACTTCGAGATGGAAGCGGCTGCCCTCGCCCGCCGTCTGTTCCAGCACCACCGCGCCGCGCAGTTGCCGCACCATGTGCTGGACCGCGTCCAGGCCGACGCCGCGACCGGACACTTCAGTGACTTTATCGCGCAGGCTGAAACCCGGCAGAAACAGAAACGTCAGCAGTTCATCTTCGCTCAACTGCGCAGCGGTTTCGGCGGGGGACAGCTGACGTTCGATGACGCTGCGGCGCACCTTCTCCAGATCGACACCCTGGCCGTCATCGCTCAATTCCAGCACCAGCAGGCCTGCCTGATGTGAGGCACGCAGGCGAATCACGCCCTCGGCGGGTTTGCCGGCCAGCAGCCGTTGCTCGGGAGATTCGATGCCGTGATCCACAGCATTGCGCAGCAAGTGCGTGAGCGGCGCTTCGAGTTTTTCCAGAACGTCGCGATCGACCTGGGTTTTCTCGCCCTCAATGTCCAGGCGCACCTGTTTGCCGAGGCTGCGACCGAGGTCGCGAACCATGCGCACCTGGCCGCTCAACACATCGGCAAACGGTCGCATGCGACAGGCCAGCGCCGTGTCGTAAAGCACCTGTGCGCGCTGGCTGGCCTGCCAGGCAAACTCATCCAGTTCGGCGTTTTTCTCCACCAGCAACTGCTGGGATTCCGTCAGCAGACGGCGGGCGTCTTCAAGGGCCTCCCGCGCCTCCAGGCTCAAGGTCATTTCCTTGAGCTGCATGTTGAGATTTTCCAGTGCACGCAGACCGTTGCCCTGCATGCGCTTCAAACGCTGCATGGTCGCCAGGTGCGGTTTGAGCCGCAGGGTTTCCACCAGCGACTTGCTCGACAGATCGAGCAGGCTGTTCAAACGCTCGGCCGTAACGCGCAATACACGCTCGCCATTTTCGGTGGTGCGTCGGGTTTTGCGCGGCGGATCGGCGGGAATGACCGGCGCGACAGTCGGCGGCTCAAGCACGGGCACCGGCACGTCGATCACCGCCTCTTGCGACTCGGCCATAAAAGGCGCAATCGGCGTGCTGATCGGCGCCGCCAGGGCCAGCGGGTCCAGCAACTTTGCCATCAGCGCCACGTAATTTTCGATGTCGGCAGGCGTCGGAGCAGTGTTCGGCGTGGCGATGCGCATCAACAGATCGGTGCCTTGCAGCAACGCGTCGATGTGCTCGGGCCGCAGGTACAAGCGCCCTTCCTGCGCACTGACCAGGCAATCTTCCATCACATGGGCGACGCTGACACCGGCTTCAACTCCGACGATCCGTGCGGCGCCTTTGAGCGAATGGGCTGCGCGCATACACGATTCGAGATGATCGGCCTGGGTCGGATCGCGCTCCAGCGCCAGCAGGCCAGCACTGAGCACCTGGGTCTGGGCCTCGGCTTCCAGGCTGAACAGCTCGAACAACGAGGCGTCGCGCATTTGCTCGGGGGTCATGTGAGGCTCCGGGACACGGCGGACAACAGTTGTTCTTCATCCAGCCAACGCAGGCTGCGGCCCTTGAACGACAACACGCCCCGGGTGAATCTGGCGCTGGCGTGGCTGCCCGAGCGGGACGCCGCGTCGAGCACACGTTCGTCGATGGCGTGAATGCCATCCACCTCGTCCACCGGCACCACCACCGGCCCGCCTTGGGCGGCGATGATCAGCATGCGTGGCGTCACGCGCACTCCGGGTGTGACGTTGCTCGCACTGTCCAGCCCCAGAAGATCGCTCAATGACAGGCACGCCACCAGCGCGCCGCGCACGTTCGCCACGCCGAGCAAGGCTCGCGAGCGCTGATGCGGCAGCGAGTGGATGGCTTGCAGCGGCGCCACTTCGACCAGGCTGCGCGTGGCCAGAGCGAGCCATTCTTCGCCGAGACGAAACATCAACAGTGAACGGGTTTTAACGTCGTTTTCCAGTTCAATCGAGATCTGCCCGCGATCCTCCTGCTGCAATGCGTAGCGATCGAGCAGGCGCGTGGCCGCCGCGGCGTACACCGCACAATTGCGGCAATGAATGTGCTCGACCAGCAGCGGGCAGGATTTGTCGCCGTGGATGCCGATGCGGTTCCAGCAATCGTCGATGGCTTGGGCATCTTCATGGATCAGGCTAAAGCTGTCGGCCCCAGTCATCGTTTACGCTCGCTGTCGGCGGTGCGCGCTGCGCGCTCTTGTAAACGTCGAGCGCCGGCCGTGTCGCCCTGTGACTGCAACAAAGCCGCCAAATGCATCAGTGCTTCGCCATGTTGCGGGTCGAGGTACAACGCCTTGCGATAAAAGCCCTGGGCTTCGAGGGCGCTGCCGGCGACATCGCTGAGCAATCCCAGCCAGTAAAACACTTGGGCCACGGGTTCGTGGCTACGCAAGTATTGCTCACACGCCACACGGGCCTCGGCACTTTTGCCTTCGTTGGCTAGCGCGGCAATGTTCGCCAGTAACGTGGCCGCGTCCGGGCTGGCGGCTTTTTTCGCCCGCGGCAGCGGCGTGACCGGTGCGAAGGGTCGGCGCACGGCAGGTGGCGCAATGCTGGCGAAAGGTTGTGCCGGCAACGGCTGGCGCACCGGCAGCGGCGTTGCAGCGAACGCCGCAACAGGTTCGGGCGCACGCTGCCGACTGAACGCGAAAGACTGCGCGATGCCGATTGAACGCATGCCCAGAAGCCCGAGCAAACTGCCCTCCGCCGGACCGATAAACAGTACACCGTCGACATGGGTCAGGCGCTTGAGCACTGCGAAAACCTGCTGCTGGGTCGGCTGATCGAAATAGATCAGCAGGTTGCGGCAGAACACAAAGTCGTACGGTGGCTCGTTCGCAAGCAAGGTCGGATCGAGCAGATTGCCGACCTGCAATCGCACTTGCTCAAGCACGCGTTCGCTGAGCCGATAGCCGTCACCTTCGGCGCTGAAGTAACGCTCGCGAAAACTGAGATCCTGACCGCGAAATGAATTCTTGCCGTACAGCGCTCGCCTGGCCTTTTCCACCGAGAGCGGGCTGACGTCCATGCCGTCGACCTTGAACTGATGCGGTTTGAAACCGCCATCGAGCAACGCCATCGCTATCGAATAGGGTTCTTCACCGGTGGAACACGGCAGGCTGAGGATGCGCAGCGCGCGCAAGTGCTTGATGTCGTCGAGGCGCTTCGCAGCCAGTTTCGTCAGGGTGGCGAACGACTCCGGGTAGCGAAAAAACCAGGTCTCGGGAACGATCACCGCTTCGATCAGCGCCTGCTGCTCATCGGACGAACCTTGCAGCGTATGCCAGTACTCATCCGCTGTTTGTGCCTGCGACGCGGTCGAGCGCTGGCGCACGGCCCGCTCGATGATCGCCGGGCCCACCGACGTGACGTCCAGGCCGATGCGCGCTTTGAGGAAATCGAAAAAACGCTGATCGCCGCTCATGCGTGCTC